>DRKF01000420.1 GCA_011051915.1 Acidimicrobiales bacterium
CCGCCCTGAGCGACGAGGAACTCCAGTGGCGTATCGAGGGGGTCCGCCACCAACTCGACCAGATCTTCAAGCGTGAGATGGACCCCTCCTTTGAGACCTACGCCCTGCCGGTGAGGGACTACAACGCCCTCGCCTACTTCCAGGTGGACGAGATCGTCGACAGAGACGCCCACAAGACCGAGCTGGAACACGAACTCAAGCTCCTGGAGGAGGAACTCGAGCGGCGTCGGGCCGCCCGCTCCAAGGGTTGAGCAGCGGTTGACCCTGTCCCGGCGGCCCGGGCGCATCCCCCTCGAAGGACACCCCTCCTGAGGGCTCGGGACGCCCGGTTGTCCACAGCAGCGGATTCTCCCGACTCTCCGCGGCCAGGCTGTACCGATTCCTGAGAATCCAGGCTGTGCTGATTCATGAATGATCAGGCCCTGCCGATTCGTGAACAGCCTCATAACAGGTTCCAAACATGTCCAGCCGAAGGTATCGGCATGCGAAGTTCAGATCACTCCCCCAGATTCCTGTCCGTCCTGGCCCTGCTGGCCGGCTTCTCGCTGTTGGCGGTGGCCTGCTCCGCCGGCGGGGTCTCGGCCTCCTCCGGAAACGGGCGGGGCCCGCTCTCAGAACGGCCGACAACTGTCTCTGAGGAACTCCCCCAGGGCGATCTCCTCACCACGACCACAACTACCGTGTCGCTGAGTTCGACCACGACGGCACCTCAGCTCACGATCCCCTCCGGCGATGATGTCGATCTCGACCTACCTCCGGGGACCGGTGAGGTCGTCTCCGGTCCCACGGTCACCACAATTCCGAGCGACGGCACCTCCAGCGAGGACCTGCCCTTCCTGATCGTGGTGCACGCCCACCTGGACGAGGACTACCAGCCCTACCTGAGCGAAGACCTGACAACCCTGGACGAGGATCTGCTCGCGGGCACGATGGACACCCTGAACGACCTCGCTGCCGCGGTGGACAACTACGACATGCTTGCCAACTGGCAGTTCAGCTACGGACTGGCGACGGCCCTCTGCAGCGACTCCGATGGCAGGGCGCTCCTCGATTCCCTGCTGGCCGCGGGCCACGAGATCGGAATCCACACCCATGGGGCTGAATGGATGGACGAGGCCTACGACGCCCTCGTCGATGGCTGCGGAATCACCCCGACCGCGGCCTCCGGTCTCCAGTTCAGCGTCGCCACCGGCGGCGATCCCATGAGCGGCGCAACCGAGTGGCTGACCGCTGTCGAGAGCGTCGGCATCGGGACCGCTGTCTCCGCTGTCGGACTCGCTGACAGCCCCCTGAACGCCTACTGCTCCACCTACGACGGGGCGACCCTCAATGAGAAGGCCAACGCCCTGCTGCACACCTGGATCGCTGATCCCAGTGACATCTGCACCTCCGACCCCTCGGGCAACCTGGCCATCGTGACCCACGCCGGGCGGGACAGTCGCTCACTCTCGAATGTGGATGACACGAGCAATGACTTCACCGAGGCTGACTTCAGCTCTTGGGAAGGAGATCTCAGCGCCGCTCTCACGACCACTGACGTCTCCGCTACCTGGGGCATAGTCATGGCCCTACCGGCCCTGATGACGGAGTCAGGGCCCAACGACTCGTCGATGGTCTCTTTCGAGGAGTTTCTCCAGCGGGTCGACTCGACCTTCGGCCCCACTTCCCCACTTCCCCGGGGAATCGTGTCCACGACGGCCAGTGGAGCCGCCGACATGCTGCTGGGCTGACCCCCACGGACGGACCAGGTCCGGCCGCCTCCCTCAGAGCGAGTGGGCAGTGAGGAAGTCCCTGATGGCGGTATCGGCCGCCGACAGATCGGGCTCCTCCTTCCAACTCTCGATGAGGGTGGCGGCCGGCGCCATTTCGGCCACCTGCCGGGAGATCGACTCGGGGTGGTAGAGATCGTTGCCCATGAGTACGAGCATCGGGGTGGTCATGGCGGCCACCTCCGCCGGTGTGGCGGTCAGCACGAACTCCCCGTCCCACATGTTCGAGCGGAAGGACCGCCAGTCCTCCGGAGTCGCCTCGGGATGGTCGGGGGCGATGTCGGCGGCCCACTGGTCGAACATCTCGTAGAAGGCGGGTCGGTTGTCCTCGATCCCCACGGGCTGGAGCAGCACCGCCGAGGCGAACCTCTCCGGAGCGGCCTTCAGCAGGCCCAGGATGTAGGGACCGCCGATGCACATGCCCACCAGATGACACCGGTCGATCCCGAGGTGGTCCAGCAGGCCCAGTTGGTCGGAACGGTAGGTGTGCCAGCCGTCGGATCCCGACACCGGCGCGAAGGAGCGACCGGCGTTGCGCTGATCCATCCCGACGAGTCGGTGGCTTCCCGCCAGGCGGCTGCGGGGATTCCACACGATTCCGTTCCAGATGTCGTTGGCCGATCTCATGCCGCCCGGGGCGATCAACAGAACCGGATCCCCCTGGGGGTCACCCTCGAGGTCGTAGTGGATGCTCACGTCACCGCGGTCGAACTGTGCCATCGCCGGATCCCCCTCGTCGTCGGTTCGGCTCACCCTAGTGGGAGACGGCGTGTCGCCATGGGTGGTCCGGGGAAGCCGTCTCGATGTACCCGACGATGACCACCGCGACAACTCCGAGGGGCCGGGTCCCGGTTCAGTCGTCCATCTGATGGGGCACTATCACCCTCTCGGCCACATCCCCGATGTGTGGGTAGATGGCCCTGATGACGACCACCGCCACCACCACCGCCACGAGTTGGGCGACGACGAACAGCGGAGCCGAGGCAGGCTCGATGCCGGCGAAGGTGTCGGAGAACATCCGGGCCACCGTCACCGCCGGGTTGGCGAAGCTGGTGGAGGACGTGAAGTAGTAGGCGCCTCCGATGTAGCCGCCGACGGCGAAGGCCGCCGCCGAGGCCCGACCCGATCTCACCACCCCGAAGATGACGAGCAGGAGTCCCAGGGTGGCGACGCCCTCGGCGAAGGCCAGGTGCCCGGCCGAGCGATCCTTGGTCGACCATTCCACCAGGTCCAGGCCGAACATGGCGTTGGCCACGATCACCCCCAGGATCCCCCCGAGGGTCTGCGCGATCACGTAGTACACCGCCGTGGGCGTGTCGATGCCGCCGAAGACCCGGTCGGTGATCGTGACCGCCGGGTTGAAGTGGGCCCCCGAGGCGGGTCCCAGGGCCAGGATCAGGGCCACCAGGACCCCGGCGGTGGCGAAGGCGTTCTGCAGGAGCTGCAGTCCGACGTCGTCGGTCAGGCGTTCGGCCATGATCCCCGACCCGACGACTGCCGCCAGCAGGAACGCCGTGCCGACGAACTCCGCCACCAGAGCCCGGGTGTCGGGTCGCCAACCGGCGACGCTCACCCCCCCTGTGTTGACCCGCCCTGTGTTGACCCGCTCTGTGTTCACGTCGGCTCCACACCCAGCTCGCTCATCAGTCCCACGACCCGGTCCCGGATCTCGTCGCGGACCCCGCGG
>DRKF01000421.1 GCA_011051915.1 Acidimicrobiales bacterium
AGATCATCGTCCGACCGTCATCGGGCCTCCGGGGCGAGGTCCCCATCTCCGGGGCCAAGAACTCGGTTCTGAAGCTGATGGCCGCGACACTGCTGGCTCCCGGGGAATCGGTTCTGCACAATGTCCCGGCTATCTCCGACGTCGGGATCATGGCTGAACTGCTCCGGGCCATGGGCGCCGAGGTGACCCTCGGCCCGGGAACCGCCCGCATAGTCGTACCCGAGGTGTGCGGTCTGGAGGCCCCCTACGAACTGGTCGAGCGCATGAGGGCCTCGATCGTGGTTCTGGGCCCGCTCCTGGGCCGGTTCGGCCGGGCCCGGGTCTCGCTGCCGGGAGGTGATGACCTCGGGCCCCGGCCCATCGACATGCACCTCTCGGGGCTGCAGAAGCTGGGCGCCTGCTTCGAGTCCGAACACGGCTACATCGAGGCCCGGGCCGAGATGCTCCGGGGGGCCGAGGTGCTGCTGGAGTACCCGAGCGTGGGGGCCACGGAGAACCTGCTCATGGCCGCGGTCCTGGCCAAGGGCCGAACCCTGATAGAGAACGCGGCCCGGGAACCGGAGATCTCCGATCTCTGCGACATGCTGACCGCCATGGGGGCCCGTATCGAGGGGGCCGGCTCCTCGACCATCGAGGTGGAGGGGGTCGAGGGGCTCTCCCCGGTGACCCACTCCGTCGTCCCCGACCGGATCGAGGCCGCCACCTACCTGGCGGCGGTGGGTGTCGCCGGCGGCGAACTCACCCTCCGCGGGGCCCGGGCCGACCACATGGAGATGCTCATCGAGAAGCTGAGGGCCATGGGGATGACGATCTCCGACACGGGAGAGGGACTGTGGGCCATGGCCCCCGAGACCCTGCGCTCCGTGGACGTGGTGACCCTGCCCTACCCCGGGGTGGCCACCGACTACAAGCCGTTCCTGGTGGCGATGCTCTCCGTGGCCGAAGGCGTGGGAATAGTCACCGAGAACATCTTCCAGGGGGGTCGCTTCGGGTACATCGACGAGCTCCGGCGGATGAGGGCCGACATCCGCACCCAGGGCCACCACGCCGTCGTGAGGGGCACACCGGCGTTGTCGGGGGCCCGGGTCAGGGCCCGCGACATCAGGGCGGGAGCGGCCCTGGTGGTGGCCGGGCTGCGGGCCGAGGGGGAGACACGGGTGGTGGGTGTGTCACACATCGACCGTGGCTACGACGGCCTGGTGCCCAAGCTGGCGGCAGTGGGCGCCGACGTCTCCCGCCGCCAGACATGAGGTTTCCCGTTGGCCGATGAGGACTTCTGGGCCAAGGTCCGGAACCTTCCCGATCTGGAGAGGACACCGGGGGACCCTGGCGGGATGGCCGGTCCCACCGACCGCGGGACGGGAGCCGGCCGGGTCGTGCCCCCCGGCCCGGCCCCCGCCGATGGCGGCACCTCCCCTCAGCAGCAGCAGCAGCAGCGTCGGTTCGGGTCCAGCCCGTGGTGGCGCAGGACGGCCATCGCCCTGGCCGTTCTGCTGTTCGGGCTGCCGGCCCTGGGTCTCGTCTACGGATGGTGGCGGTACCGGGGACTGGAGCGGGTAGCCGTCTCGGAGGTTCTGACCCCGGCCTCCGGTGGATCCCGGACGATCCTGGTGGTGGGATCGGACTCCCGGGAGGGTCTCGACGCCGACCGTCCCGATGCCGGCGCGCTCCTGGCGTCACCGGTGAGCGGTCAGAGGGCCGACACCATCCTGCTGATCAGGATCGACGGAAGGGGGGTGGCCTTCCTGTCGTTGCCCCGTGACCTCTGGCTGCCCATCTCGGGGAGGGGCGGAAGCCAGAGGATCAACACCGCCTATGTGAACGGGCCCGAACAGCTCATCGCCACCGTTCAGGAGAGCCTGGGGGTTCCCGTCAACTCCTACATGGAGATCGACTTCTCCGGATTCGACAGCCTGGTGGACGCCGCCGGCGGGGTCACCATCGACTTCCCCTACCCGGCCTCCGACGCCAACAGCGGACTGCTGGTCGAGACCGCGGGCCCGGTCCGTCTCGACGGGGTGCAGGCCCTCGCCTATGTCAGGTCACGTCACTACACAGAGATCGTCGACGGGCGTCCCCGGGTCGACGGAACCGGTGATCTGGGGCGAACCGCCCGTCAGCAGGTCCTGGTGGCGAACCTGGTCGACGAGCTGGCCGCCACCCGCAACCCCCTGGCCCTGGACCGGGCCGTCCGCGGCGTCACCGCCGCGGTCAGGGTCGACGACCGGCTGGGCCTGTTCGACCTGCTCGGGATCGCCCGGCGGCTGGCGGGCAACGACCCCGAGCAGTTCGCCCTTCCGGTCCGACCCCACACCACCTCGGGTGGGGCGGCGGTGCTGCTGTTGGGTGACGGGGCCCAGGAGGTTCTGGACCGGTTCCGCTGAGGTGGGGTGGGGCGGCGGTGCTGCTGTTGGGTGACGGGGCCCAGGAGGTTCTGGACCGGTTCCGCTGAGACCCGGCGCCTGTCAGGAGCCGGCGGGGATGGCGGCGATCACCACGAATGCCAGCAGGGCGCCCACGGCCAGGAAGCCGACCAGGGCCCGACGATCCGATTTCCGGTAGGCGACCACCGCGGCGCTGATCGCCTGGATCAGGTAGTAGACGGCGAAGGCCCGGGACGCCAGGGAGATGATCGAGAAGATGTTGGTGCTCCACACCAGCACCCCCGCCGCGGCCAGGATCGTGACATAGCCCATCCGGGCCGAATGGCGGGTGCTCCGACCGGTGAGCATCCCCCCGCCCCCCGCCGTGTCGGCGATACCGGCCGAGAGCTGGCTGAACACCGCGGCGATGATGACCATCGGGACCAGCAGCGGTGCCGCCTCCTTCACCCCGTCGAGGATGGCCGTCTCGTCGATACGGGCCGGGAAGGAGTTGAACAGGGGCACCGCGGTCGCGATGAACACCACGTAGATGGCGGCGGAGATCCACTGGGCCCGCTTCATGGTGAGGATCCGGGTGGCCGAGTCGTACTTGTTGCCCAGATAGCGGGAGGTCTCGAAGCCCTGGACCACGATGAGCATCCCCGCCAGGGCCCGGATGGTGTTCCACGGGTCGGTGAGGTGGGCCAGGGATCCGTACTCGTCGATGCTGCGGCCGAGATCGACGACGTCGAACACCGCCAGGGTGAGGATCAGCCCTCCGATGATGGAGAGCTTCACGTTGACCGCGATCTCCTCGAGTTTCTCCAGTCCGTCGAGACCGCGCAGCCAGGCCAGCAGGGCGATACCGACCATCACGACCGTGGTGAGGACCCGGGCCCAGAACTCCGATTCACCCAGCACCGGACGAAGCAGGAACGACGAGAGCAGGCGGAGGTAGAAACCCACGGAGATGGCGTAGGCGAGTCCCAGTGACACGTCGGACAGGTGGTCGAGGTCGCGCAGTGTCGTGCCGGCCGAGCCGTCCTCGAGGGCGGGTTCGATGTGGGCGATGTTGAAGCGGATGACCCCGCCCACGGCGTAGGCGGCCAGCAGGATTCCGATGATCGCCAGGGGGGCCCAGGAGCCGACCAGGGCGTTCAGCAGCGGGGCCATCACCAGAAAGCCGCTGCCGATGATCGAGGCCAGGGGGGTGACCGTGGCCTGCCAGTTGGTGGAGGAGGAGATCCGGGGGTGGAACAGCACCACCAGCAGACCCACCACTCCGGCCAGGCCGATCACATCCAGGGCGGTTTCCATCGGCGGAGACTATGACACTGCGGGTGTCCCACCCGGTGACACTGCGGGTGTCCCACCCGGTGACATGCCGGGAGCGTCACCCGG
>DRKF01000422.1 GCA_011051915.1 Acidimicrobiales bacterium
GCCGCCACGTCCTTCACCCTCCAGCCGGGGCAGACGCTGGGTTCCTCCAGTTCGGTGGGGTCGGCCGACTCGAGGAGATCGATGATCTCCCCTCCGGCGATTCGCAGTAGTTCGGCGGCGGACTCGGCGGCGGACATGGTCCGAGGCTAGTTCCGACCATCGGTTCCCGTCCCCCGAACCAGCTCCTGGGTCGACTACCGGTCGGCTCTCTCGCCGTAGTCACCGAAGGGACGGTCGCGTTCGCGGACCGCCTCCCGGAAACCGACTTCGGAGGCCCGGGCCACGAAGTCCATCCCCTCCTGGGTGTGTCGGGCCACCCCGTCGAACAGCGAGCCGATCAGCCGGGAGGTCTCGGGGTCGTACATGTGGCGAACGGTCTGGTTGATCGAGATCGTGATCATCCGAAGCTGGTTCAACGGCAGCCGGGCCATTCGCCGGGCCAGAGCCGTGGTGGTCTCGGCCAGATCGGCGTCCGGAACACACTGAAGGGCCAGGCCGAACTCCGCCGCCTCCGGGCCCGTGATCTCGTCGCCGGTCAGGAGATACCTGCGGGCCCGTTGGACACCGAGCCGGGCGATCCAGATCCAGGGGGCTTCGGGTATTCCCCAGACCCTCATGGGCGGATAGCCGAACCGGGCCGATTCGGCGGCGATGATGATGTCGGCGTGGAGCACCATGTTGGTGCCTCCCGCGAGGCACCAGCCCGAGACCGAGGCGAGGGTGGGTTTGGGGATGGTGTGCAGCAGGGACCAGGTCTCGGCGTAGCTGCCGATCATGCGCAGATCGGCCTCGGAGTCCCACCTCCGCTCCCGTCGGTCGTTCTCCCCGGCCTGGGCGGCGGTACTGGAGCCGAGTTCGTAGCCGGCGCAGAACGCCGGGCCCTCGGCGTCGAGCAGGATCACCTTCACACCGTCGTCGGCCGCCGCGTCCAGAAGGGCCGAGCGGAGCTCGTCGCGGAGCCGCGGGGTGATGGTGTTGTAGCGGTCGGGGCGGGACAGCGTCAGGCGACGGACGCCGCCCTCGGTCGATTCGGTGACTGCTCGGTCCATGTCGTCTCCCATCCCCGGTCTGTCCTTCGGTACCCCCGGGCGATGCCCCAACGCTAGAAGGAGTCCTCCCGGGATCTAGCATCGGGATGTGGATACAACTCCCGACGACATGCACAGCGACACTCCCTCGGGTCTGGTCGAGAGGATCAGGTGTTCGGTGATAGGCCGCGATGAGGTGTTCGACACCCCCTTCGGGCCGAAGCCGATCGTGTACGCCGACTACACCGCCTCCGGAAGATCCCTCGGGTTCATCGAGGACTTCATCCGCGACGAGGTACTGCCCCTCTACGCCAACACCCACACCGAATCCTCCGGAACCGGGCTGCAGACGACCCGGCTCCGCGAGGAGGCCAGAAGACTCGTGGGTCGGTGCGTCGGCGCGACCGAGGAGCACGCGGTGTTGTTCTGCGGGAGTGGCTCCACCGCCGCCATCGACAAGCTCATCGGGGTGATGGGCCTGAGAATTCCGTCGGTGCTCGACGACCGCTACCACTTCGGCGAGCAGATACCGCCCTCGGAACGTCCCGTCGTGTTCATCGGGCCCTACGAGCACCACTCCAACGAGCTGCCCTGGCGGGAGTCGATCGCCGATCTGGTCATGATCGACGAGGACGCCAACGGTCATGTCGACCTCGAGCAGTTGGAAGCCGCTCTCGTGGAGTACTCCGACCGGGAACTCAAGATCGGATCCTTCTCGGCGGCGTCGAACGTCACCGGGATCATCACCGACACCGCCGCCGTGGCCGGGATGCTGCACCGCCACGGGGCGCTCTCCTTCTGGGACTTCGCCGCCGCCGCTCCCTACGTGGCGATCGACATGGGCAGCAGCTCCGACCCCGAGGGGGCCTACCTGGACGCCATATTCGTGTCACCCCACAAGCTGATCGGAGGTCCGGGTACCCCGGGTCTGCTGGTCGCCCGGAGGGAGTTGTTCACCAACCGGGTTCCCGATGTGCCCGGGGGAGGGACGGTCCAGTACGTCAGCCCGCGGGAACACGACTACCTCCCCGAGATCGAACACCGCGAGGAGGGCGGGACCCCGGCGATCATCGAGTCGATCCGCTGTGGTCTGGTGTTTCAGCTCAAGGAGGCGGTCGGAGCGGCGGAGATCCGTCGGCGGGAGGAGGAGTTCGTCACCCGGGCCATCACCCGTTGGGACACCAACCCCAATCTGATGATCCTGGGCTCCCACGATGCCGAGCGGCTCTCGATCGTGTCGTTCGTGGTGCGGTTCGGGCGTGGCTACCTGCACCACAACTACGTGGTCGCCCTGCTGAACGACCTCTTCGGGTTGCAGTCGCGTGGCGGCTGTTCATGCGCCGGTCCCTACGGTCACCGTCTGCTGGGAATCGACCTCGAGCGCTCCCACGAGTTCGAGAGGGAGGTCGACCGTGGGTGTGAGGGAATCAAACCCGGCTGGGTGAGGGTGAACTTCAACTACTTCATCGCCGAGGAGGTGTTCGAGTACATCCTCTCAGCCGTCGACCTGGTGGCCGAGGAGGGCTGGCGGCTCCTGCCGTACTACCGGTTCGAGCCCGAGACCGGACTGTGGCGTCATCGCGACGGGGTCACCGAACCGCCGTTGAGCCTGTCGCAGGTCGACTACTCGTCGGGGGAGATGCAGTACCGGGGAATGGTCCACCGTCGGGCCGAGCCGCTGTCCACCTACCTCGAGGCGGCCCGTGAGGTGCTCGCCCACGGACGTGACTCCCTACCGGCCCCGCTGGGTCCGCCGGAGGTCACCGCCGACTTCGAGCATCTGCGCTGGTTCCCGTTCCCCGACGAGGTCAGGGACGGCGATGTCTGGACCGCTCCCTCCGGTACCTGAGTGGCTTCCCTCGGTTTCGGGATGAGCTGATGTCGGGGTCGGGTGGGGTGACCCACCTTCTGTCGGTCGAGAGGTCCGCTCACCCTGCCACCAGGCGGTAGACACCCTCGAAGATGCTCAGCAGGTAGATCTCCCCGTCGGGTCCGTCGACCACGGAGACCAGCGTTCCCATGTCGAGGCGTTCCAGGGTCGCCTGGTACCCGTCCCCCAGCAGTATCAGGCGGCCCAGGAGGTCACCGAAGACCATGGCCCCCCTCAGACCGGGAATATCCGTGCCCCGGTAACGCACACCACCGATGGCGGCCACACCGTAGTCCCGCCCGTACTCGAACACGGCCGGTGTCATGTCGATCTCCCCCCGACGGATCCGGCGGCTTCCCTCGAAGAGGTTCCAACCGAAGTCCTGACCCGAGGTTCCCGCCGGGATCAGGTCGATCTCCTCGGTGGTGCTGTTGCCGACGTCGGAGAACCACAGGTCACCGGTGTCGGGATCGCGGTACAGACGCCAGGGGTTTCGCATTCCGAAGGCGAAGATCTCCTCGGCGACGTCGTCGTTCCCCAGGAACGGGTTTCCCGGTGGGATCTCGTAGCCCGGGCCGTCGAGCAACGGCCGGATACGAACGATCGAACCGAGCGGGTTGGTGAGGTCTCTGGCATCGGCTCCGTTCGAGGCGCCGCCGTCACCGACACCGATGTAGAGATTCCCCTCGGGGTCGAACTGCATCCCCCCGCCGTTGTGGCCCGGTCCCGGCTGGTCGATGACGATGACCTCGCGCTCGGAACCGGGGTCGGCGACCCCGCCCTCGACCACCCAGGAGGAGACGGTGGTGTCGCCGTCGAGGTCGGTGAAGTTCAGGAACATCCTCCCGTCGCGGGGATCGAAGACGATGCCGAGCAGTCCGGTCTCCGAGGAGCCCAGCCCGAGTACCGATGTCCGGTCCCGTAGATCCAGCACCAGGGAATCCTGGACCTCACCGTCGACCATCCTCCACACCTGACCGGGCTGGCCTATCAGGTAGAGACCGGGATCGCCGGGCCGCCAGGCCATGCCGTCGACTCCCTCGACATCGGCGATCAGCTCGACCCCGAGCTGCAGATCGGCCAGTTCGGCCGCCGGCGGGGCCGGGGGAAGGGGCGGCAGGGTCGTCGATGTCGATGTAGCTACCGGCTGGGGAGGGGTGCTGGTGGTTGTCGATGTCGATGTAGCTACCGGCTGGGGAGGGGTGCTGGTGGCTGGCGATGTCGCGGTCGGTTGCGATCCCGGGGTGGGGGTGCTCGCGGGCGCAGAGATTGCCGCAGTGGTTCCGGGGGAACCGTCCACCCGGTCCGAACGGGCACCTGCCGAACACGCCGCGGCCACCAGAATCAGTGCCGTCAGGATGGTGATGGTCCTCATGGTCTCGCCCACCGGGAACACGCCGCGGCCACCAGAATCAGTGCCGTCAGGATGGGGATGGTCCGCGAGGTACTCGCCCACGGGGGACACGCCGCGGCCGCCAGAATCAGTGCCGTCAGGATGGGGATGGCCCGCGAGGTACTCGCCCACGGGGGACACGCCGCGGCTCGGTCGTGGTCTGTCTCCCCTGCCACCGTGATCGGCTTCATGACCCTCCCGTCGCTCGGGGGAAGGCTAACTGTGTGGGAATCTCGGACCGGTGACCGGCCGCCGCGGCGGGGCGGC
>DRKF01000423.1 GCA_011051915.1 Acidimicrobiales bacterium
CTCGGCGGTCTGTTCGACCACATCCTCATCGACGAGTACCAGGACACCAATCCCATCCAGGCCGACATCGTGCGACAGATGTGCTCGGGAGGGGCCCAGCTAACCGTGGTCGGTGACGACGCCCAGGCCATCTACGGTTTCCGGGCCGCCACCGTGGAGAACATGTGGCGGTTCTCCGAGGACTTCCCCGGGGCGACGACCCTCACCCTGACCGGCAACTACCGATCGACCGAGCCGGTGCTGGCGGTGGCCAACGCCATCGTGTCCCAGTCGGAGTTCCTGGTTCCCAAGATGCTCGAGTCCATGAGGGGTACCGGGGTCCGGCCCCGCCTGGTCACCTGTGCCGACGAGGGGGCCCAGTCCGTCGCCGTGTGCGACCGGGTGCTGGAACTGCGCGAGGAGGGGGTGTCGCTGGAGGACCAGGCGGTTCTGTTCCGGGCCGGGCACCACAGCGACCACCTCGAGCTGGAGCTCATCCGCCGCAACATCCCCTTCGTGAAGTACGGGGGCCTGAAGTTCCTCGAGGCCGCCCACGTGAAGGACCTCATGGCCCTGCTGCGGGTGCTGGAGAACCCCTCCGACGAGCTGGCCTGGAACCGCTGTCTGTCGATGCTGGCGGGGGTGGGCCCGGCCACCGTGGCCCGGATCACCGAGGAGATCGGGGTGGCCGACCCCGAGGTGGGCGACCCTCTGGCCCGGTTCCTGTCCTCCGGTCCCGCCCTGGCTCCCAGGGCGAAGGAGAGCCTGGAACTGCTGGCCGGGGCCTGGGCCGCCTGCCCCGATCTGGATCCCGCCGATCAGGTGGCGGTGATGCACCGGTTCTGCTCCCACGTGTTCCCCGCCCGCTACGACGACCACCTGGCCCGACTCGGGGATCTCGACCAGTTGGCGGTCACCGCCCGCTCCTACCGCACCCGCGGCGAGTTCCTCACCGAGCTGGTGCTCGATCCCCCTGAACGCACCGGCGATCTGGCCGGACCCCCTCACCTCGACGACGAGTACCTGACCCTGTCCACCATCCACTCGGCCAAGGGCCGGGAGTGGACGGCGGTCCATCTCATCCACGCCGCCGACGGCAACATCCCCTCCGACATGTCCCTGGGAGACGCCCACCAGCTCGACGAGGAGCTGCGGCTGGCCTACGTGGCCGTCACCCGGGCCCGGGACCACCTAGAGGTCAACTTCCCTCTCCGCTACCACGTCCACCGCCACGCCTTCGACGATCGTCACCATCTGGCCCCGCTGAGTCGTTTCCTCGAACCGGTGAGGGAGCATTTCGACCCCGTGGCCGCCGGTCCCGACGCCTCGGACGAGGCCACGGCGATCGAGGGGGTCGACCTCACCGACGAGGTCGACATGTTTCTCGAGGGGCTGTGGGACTGAGGCTGGTTCCGGTTGTCAGGCGCCCAGGGAAACCCGGCCCCTGTCGCGGGTTCGGGCCAGGGCCTCGGTGGCCATTGTCGGAGGCATCGGCTTGTGGAGCAGGAAGCCCTGCACGAGGTCGCAGTCGAGTTCACGCAGGAGCCGGAGCTGGGCGAGGTTCTCCACTCCCTCGGCGATCACCACCAGACCCAGGTCGTGGGCCAGGTTGATGATCGAGTGCAGGATCGCCCGGTCGGCGGGATCCTTGTCCCCCTGCTGCACGAACGTCTTGTCGATCTTGAGCAGGTCGATGGGGAACCGGCGCAGGTAGCGCAGTGAGGTCTGGCCCTGGCCGAAGTCGTCGAGGGCCAGCTTCACCCCGCGCTCCTTGAGACGGTGGAGCAGGGTCTCGCAGTCGTCCCCGGCGCTGATGATGTTCTCGGTGATCTCGATTATCAGCCCACCGGGATCGATCCCCGAGTCCCGGATGGCGTCGTCCAGCAGGGTGAAGAAACGGGGATGAAACAGCTGGAACGGCGAGACGTTGACCGCTACCAGCGGTGGACGCTCGGTGAATCGGTCCTGCCATTCGCGGAGATGACAGGAGGCCTTCTCCATGACCCTCTGCCCCAGATCGATGATCAGCCCGGAGTCCTCGGCGATCTCCACCAGCACGTCGGGCCGCAGGGGTCCGCGCACCGGATGGTTCCACCGCAGGAGGGTCTCGGCCCCGATCATCTGGCCCGACCGAACCGAGATGATCCCCTGGTACTCCACCGCGATCTGGTCGTTGGCGACGGCCCGGCGCAGGTCGGTCTCGATCCTGATGCGGCTCACACCCTCCTCGTCGACGGAGGGTTCGTACACCTCCCAGCGGGCCTTGCCCAGGGCCTTGGCCCGGTACATGGCCAGGTCGGCCCGGCGGATCAGCTCCGTCGAGCCGTTCACGTCGTCGGCGGAGACCGCCAGGCCCACACTGCAGCTGATCACGACCTCGTTGCCCGAGACCACGAACGGTTCGGCGATGGTGCGACAGATCCGATCGGCGACCTCGGTGAGCTCCTCGTCGTCCTCGTCGAACACCGGGTGGAGCAGTACGACGAATTCGTCCCCGCCCATTCTGGCGACCAGGTCGGTGTCGCGGACCGAGCTGACCAGGCGGCGGGCCACGGCGATCAGCAGTTCGTTGCCGACGTCGTGCCCGAGGCTGTCGTTGACGGGCTTGAAGCGGTCCAGGTCGATGAACGCCACGGCGCAGCGGTGGCCGTTCTCCCGGGCCTGGATCAGGGTCTGGTCCAGCAGCTCGATGAAGTGGGAACGGTTGGAGAGCCCGGTCAGCACGTCGTGATAGGCCTGATGCTGGAGGCGGTGCTGCATACCCCTCAGTTCGCCCACCAGTCTCTTGTTGTGCAGGGCGATGGTGGCGTTGCCGGCCAGCAACTCGATGCACTCGGCCTCGGTGCGGGTGATGCGGGACCCGATCCTCTTGCCGCAGCGGAGGGCCACGGTGGCGTCGCCCTCGGTCCCGAGGGGACAGACCATCATCGCCGACAACCCGGACTGGCGGAGAATGGTGTCGGTGTCGCGGTCCTGACCCTCGTGGTAGAGGATGGTGCCCTCCAGTTCGGCCACTCCCTGGAGGCCACCGTCCTCGGCCTCGGGATCGGGGAGCGAGATGGAGGGGTCGGTCTGACGGGCCGACTCGAGTCGCCACTGGTCACCGAATCCCTTGACGCAGACGTCCACGACCTCGAAGCCGAGGGAGACGGCGCTGTCGAGGACCTCGTCGACCATCCCGGCGTCGAGGCGGGAGATCCGCTGGCTGGCGTGGGCCACGTTCTCCAGCAGCCGGCTGCGGCGTATGGCCTCGCCGGTGGCCCGCCGTTCTATGCGGATGTCGAGCAGCAGCTTCTGGGCCAGGTACACCGCCGGTATCGATACAAGGAGCACCAGGCCCAGGCGTTGCAGCACCAACTGGCCGTTGTCGAACATGTTGGTGCGACGGTCCCACACCGTCTCCCCCAGGTAGAGGGTGCCCACCAGGCCGACCCAGGTGCCGATGGAGGCGGCCAGTCCGAAGCGCATCCCCGCCTCCATGACCGGGATGATCAGGATGAACCAGATCAGGTTGTGGTCGAAGAAGGGCATCACCTGGACTATCAGCAACACCACGACGGTGTCCGCCGCCAGCCCGAAGAACCCGGCGAAGGATCGCAGACGCTCGGAGCTGACCCTCTCCATGGTCAGGGAGAGCACGTTGGTCAGCGCCAGGGCCCCACATATGAACAGGGCCGCCGTCCACTGGTTCACCGGCAGGTCCGGGGTGTCGGGACCGGGCCGGAACCTGATTATGTAGGGGAACAGCAACACCGCCGACACCATCCGTAGCTGGCGTAGGCCGGTCTCGACCAGAGCGGTGACCTCGTCGGTGTACCAGTCACCGATCTGGCGCCGCGGAGGTCGGCTGATTCGGGGTGTCTCTGCGGTCACGGGAGTTCTTGGGTCTTTCGACGTGGGTCTGTGCCCAACCATCGGATGGCCGGTACCCCGAACTGAGGGATAGCGGCGCCTCCGTCGGGCTACCCGTGATCCGCCGACTATCGGCCCCCGCAGTGGGGCCGGGCGGTCACTCCCTCAGCAGGTGGCGGGCTATCAGCTTGAGGCAGAGGGTCTCGTCGGCGCCCTCGAAGATGGACAGCACCCTGGCGTCGACGAAGTAGCGGCTTATCGGGTACTCCTCGGCGTATCCGTAGCCGCCGTGGAGCTGCATGGCCTCCCGGCTGACCCACTCCGCCGCCTTGCACACGTAGGCCTTCACCATCGAGGCCTCGAGGGTGCCCTCTCCCCGGGCCATCATCTGAGCCACCGCGTAGCTGTACTGGCGGGCCCCGGCGATGATCGTCGCCATACGTCCCAGCTTGACCCGGCTGAGCTGGTAGTCGGCTATGGGCCGGCCGAACACCTGGCGCTCGGAGGAATAGTCCCTCCCGGCCTCGAATGCGGCCTGCATCACACCCACGGCCCGCGCCGCCGTCTGCAGGCGCCCGTTCTCGAATCCGGCCATCTGCAGGTAGAAGCCCCGGTTGAGCCCTTCCTCACCGCCGATGAGATTCTCCGCCGGCACGAACCAGTCCTCGAAGGCCACCTCGAAGCTGTGCATTCCCCGGTAGCCGATGGTGGGGATGGCCCGGCCCTCCATCCGGCCCCCCCTCTCGCCGGTGAACTCGAAGGAGTGACCCGAGGCCCGGGGCTTGGGGACCACGAACAGGCTCAGGCCACGGTGGCCGCGGGAGCGGTCGGGGTCGGTACGGGCCAGCAGCATCATGAGGTCGGCCCGGCCGGCGAACGTGCACCAGGTCTTGACCCCGTTTATCAGCCAGCCTCCCTCGGTGGGGGTGGCGGTGACCTTCAGGTTGGCCACGTCGCTGCCGTAGTCGGGTTCGGTGACCGCCACCGAGCACATCAGCTCACCCGACGCGATGAGGGGGAACCAGTGTTGTTTCTGCTCCTCGGTGCCGCCCCGTTCGAGAGCCCGGGACAGGATCTCGGGCCGGGTGATGAGCGAGCCGCCGGCGCCGAGACTGGCCCGGGAGAGCTCCTCGGTGGCTATGACCATGCCCATGTAGTCGCTCTCGGTGCCGGCGGCGAAGCCCCCGTACTCCTCGGGCACGGAGAGGCCGAAGCAACCGAGTTCGGCCAGCCCGGAGATGATCTCCTCGGGGATGTCGGCGTCCTCGCGGTGTATGTGCTCCGCCGCGGGGGCGATCTCGTTCTCGGCGAAACGGCGGAACGTGTCGGCCACCATCTCGAAGTCGTCGTCGAGGTGGGAGGGGGCGTCCAGATCGGCGAGGGACGCCATGAACTCCGGATGACGGTAGGTGGCCAGGAACTCCCGGGCCCCGTCCAGGGCGTCGGGGGCGACTCCCCATTCGGTCTCCCGGCCCAGCAGCCGGCCGGCCAGCTCGGCGATGGTGTCGGCCACGAAGGCACAGGCCAGCCGGCCTTCGTCGGGACCCAGGGCTCCGTAGTCCACCAGGACCCCGCACATCTCCACCGCGGCGGCCGAGTGGGCCAGGTCGTAGAGGACGACCTGGTGCTCCTCGGCGTCATCCAGACCCCGCAGGTGGGCGATGGTGTCGGTGATCACCCCCCGGGCCAGTTCGGTGGCGCGGGCGGCGGCATCCAGATCGGGGGGGCTCGTGTCAGGCGCGGTCATGGACCGGAGAGTATCGACAGCACTCCGCGGCGGTCACATCTCTCTGCCGGCGGGGGCGCCTCAGGTGATCCGGCTGCGGTCCATCTCCCCGGTGACTGGGGAGCAGGTGTCCGGCCGAGACCGCGCCTCAGGTGATCCGGCTGCGGTCCATCTCCCCCACGAAGTCGGGGATCTCGGCGGCGGGCACCGGCCTCTGGAAGAAATAGCCCTGGGCCCGGTCGCAACCCAGGGTCACGAGATTCTCCAGGGTCCACTCGTCCTCCACCCCCTCGGCCACGACCTCCAGGTCGAGGTTGTGGCCCAGGTCGATGATCGACTTGACGATGACCGCGTCGTTCTGATTCGTGGCCATGTCGCCCACGAAGGACCGGTCGATCTTGATCTCGTCGATGGGTAGCTGTCGCAGGCGGGTCAGCGAGGAGTTGCCGGTACCGAAGTCGTCGATACTGGTCCTGATCCCCAGGGCGCTGAGCTTCTGCATCATGGTCGTGGCCACCACCACGTCGTCCATGACCTCGCTCTCGGTGATCTCCAGCATCAGGCGATGGGGGTCGAGGCGGTTGCGGGCCAGCTCCGATCCGATGAACTCGGCCAGGCCCCGGTCGTGGAAGTTCCTCACCGAGAGGTTCACCGCCACGTCGAGATGGATTCCGGCCCGGTCCCACTCCCGGAGCTGGTCCAGGGACTTGCGCAGCACGATGCGGGTCAGGCGGTTGATCAGTCCCGCCACCTCGGTCAGCTCGATGAACTCGTCTGGACGGATCATCCCCATCTCGGGGTGCACCCACCGGACCAGGGCTTCCACGCCGACGACCCGGCCCTCGGTGAGGTCGATCTTGGGCTGGTACTGCACGACCAGCTGGTCCTCGTCGAGGGCCCGGGGGAGTTCGCCCAGCAGGGTGAGGCGGCGCAGGGTGAACCGGTCGTCCCCCGAGGAGTACCGGGACCAGCCCTGGCGTTGGGCCTTGGCCTGGTACATGGCCACCTCGGCCTTCTGCATCAGCTCGTGGCTGTCGGTGGCGTCGTGGGGGGCGATGGCGATCCCCAGCGAGGCCCGGGCCTGGACGTGCAGCCCGTTCAGCTCGAGAGGCCGGCCGATGAGATCCATGGTGACTCCGGCCATGGACTCGGCCCGTTCGGCGTCCCCGGGATAAAGGAGGATCGCGAACTCGTCGCCGCCGAGACGGGCCACCAGGTCGTCCCCCCGACGGAGACCGGCCAGGCGGCGCCCCACCTCGCACAGCAGGTCGTCCCCGTGCAGGTGCCCCAGGGTGTCGTTCACCTCCTTGAACTCGTCGAGGTCGATGACGAGCAGGGCCACCTCGGACTGACGCTCGGCCGCACTGGCCAGCACGGCCTCGAGGCGATCCAGCAGATGGGCCCGGTTCGGCAGACCGGTGAGGGGGTCGTGGAGTGATTCCCGTCGTTGATCCGCCCGGGCCCGTACCCGGGTGGTGACGTCATCGACGCTCATGGCGACGCAGCCGTTGTCCAGGGCCCAGATCTCGAGGTTCACGAACCGGTCGGAGCGTGAGGGGATCGGGGAGGGGATCTCGGTCCACTCCCGGGGTTCGCCGGTACGGATGACCTCGGCTATGTCGGTGGCCAGATCGGTGGTGTCGAACCAGGCCACGTCGACGGCGCGTCTCCCGGCCAGGTCCTGCCCGTCGGGTCCCGACCAGCGGACCGCGGCGGCATTCGCCCGCAGGAAGATCAGCGAGTTCGGGTCGGCGTCGCTCATCTCGAGGATGAACAACGGGGTCTGCATCCGGTCGACGATGTCGGCGAAGCGCCGGGCCCGACGCTCGGCCTCGCGCACCTCGCTGATGTCCACCGCCACACCCCGCAGGAACCAACCGTTCTCGCCGTCGCGTTCCATCCTCACGGTGTCCCGCAGCCACAGCCACCGGCCGTCGCGGGCCCTGATACGGAACTCCCTCACCAGGGGCCACGTCATCCGGTCGATGCGGGACGAGTCGAGGAACACCCCCTGATCGTCGGGGTGGACCAGATCAGCCCAGCCCAGCTTTCGGGCCGAGAACTCCCAGGGGGCGTAGCCCAGGACCTCCCGTACATGGCCGCTGACGAAGGCCAGCTCGCCCTCGCCCAGGCGTGATTCCCAGACGATGCCGGGGACGCCGTCCATCACCGCGCCCAATCGGTGGAGCGTGGAGCGGGTCTCCTCGCTGAGCCGGCCCACCGCCACGACGAGTGCGGCCGCGGTCAGGGCCTGGCCGACCAGCAGGACGGCGGTGGTGTCGGGGCCGGCGACGATGCCCGACACCGTGGCCGCGGCCAGGGCGGTGACCGCGGTGACGGCCGAGACGGAGAACCCGTTCCGGGCGGCCTCCATGGCCACGACACCGGTGAGGAGCACGGGGATCAACGGCCAGGCCCCTGCGGGGAGCAGGGCCCCCAGCCCGGCGACGATCAGTGCGTCGACGGGCCCGGTCCAGCGGGGCCAGGTCCTCTGACGGCGGAGGTGCTCCAGTACGAACACGTTCCAGGGCAGGGCCACGAGGGCCAGCCCCAGAGCCAGGGACAGGCGCTGGTCCCCCAGACGGTTCCACAGCAGAGCCGCGGGTACGGCCAGGCCCGAGGCCACGACCCGCAGTCCGGCCACCAGGCGCAGGACGCGGCGGGTCCAGCGGGGGGCGCCGGCCGTTCCGGAGAGGTGGGCCAGGCGACGGCGGAGTCTGGTGAGGGGGTGTCGGGATCTGTGTCGGGCCATCGGGTCGTGCCGTGGGGCAGAGGCTGAGAGTACGACCCTCCTCGACACCATCGGTGGCAATCCGGGGACCTTGTGTCGGTCGAACCGCAGGGGGTGGGCAACACCCCGTTTGTGCTGGTGCAAAGCGATTCCGGTCGGCTGTCGGTTCGGCTCTACCATCGGGTTCAGACCCCACAGCCCACGCCCGGGAGGCCCCTGACATGACCGATTACGACCGCCCCTTCGGCCGGTACCTGGAGGACTTCGAGATCGGGGACGTGTACCGGCACTGGCCGGGGAAGACCATCACCGAGGCCGACGACCACCTGTTCTGCATGATGACCATGAACCACCATCCGCTGCACACCAACCGGTGGTTCGCCGAGAACGAGACCGTCCACGGCAAGAACGTGGTGGTGGGGAACCTGGTCTACTCACTCGTGCTGGGTATGAGCGTCCCCGACGTCAGCGGTGCCGCCATCGCCAACCTGGAGGTCGAGACCCTCAGGCATCAGAAGCCGACGTTCCACGGTGACACGATCTACGCCGTCACCAAGGTGATCGACAAGAGGGAGTCGAAGTCCCGCGACGACCGCGGCGTGGTGACCGTGGAGACCCGGGCGTTCAACCAGCGGGAGGAGGAGGTCTGCTTCTTC
>DRKF01000424.1 GCA_011051915.1 Acidimicrobiales bacterium
CGGGCATGCACGGGGCGATGAACTCGATATCGGTGAGGGTCCGCCAGGTGATGTCGATCGGTGCGTCCACCCGGAACTCATTGGTCAGCTGCATGGCGCAGATCCTCCACGGTGTCGATGTCGAAAGGGTGACCCTCGCAGGGTACCCGAGCCACCAGGTCGGGCCTCCGCCGGATCAGGTGTCGAGCCCCGAAATCCCCCCTCTCGGGCAGCAGATCCCAGACCTCCCGGGAGAGTTTCACCGGATTCCGGCCCGGCACCCGGTACTCGGCCACCACGATGGGAGAGCGGACAGCGCCCACCGCCCGCCACGCCGAGGCCGGGATCCCGGGCTGATCACCCAGGCCCACCACCAGGGCGTCGAATCCGTGCTCGGCGGCCCATCGGGTCGCAACCCGGAGCGAGTCGGCCTGACCCTCCGACCAGCGCGGATTGCTCAACACACCCAACCCGCGTGAATCGCCCGGAATGACCGCGTCGAGATCGACGGCCCCGGTGACGATCAGATTGTGTTCGAACCCGGCCCCCAGCATCGCCTCCAGGGCGTGAACCACGAGCGGACGCCCCCGGTACGGGGTGAGGAGCTTGTGGGTGCCGCCGGCGAAACGGGAACCCGAACCGGCGCCCAGCAGCACGCCGAGCACCCTCTCGGGCTCCTGACCGCCGACAGATCCTCCGGCGGAGCCTCCGGCCGCTGTCTCGTCTCCGGCGGGCATGTCAGTAGGACCGCGGCAGGCCGAGCACCTTTTCGCCCAGGTAGTTGAGGATCATCTCCTGGGAGACGGGGGCCAGGCGCATGACCCTCACCTCCCTCCAGTACCTCTCGATGTCGTACTCGGTGGCGTAGCCGAATCCGCCGTGGGTCTGCATCGCCCGGTCGGCGGCGTCGAAGGCGGCGTCGGCGGCCAGGTACTTGGCGGTGTTGGCCT
The DNA here is from genome assembly GCA_011051915.1 of Acidimicrobiales bacterium. Classification (GTDB taxonomy): domain Bacteria; phylum Actinomycetota; class Acidimicrobiia; order Acidimicrobiales; family Poriferisodalaceae; genus DRKF01. The sequence continues at coordinate 930 of DRKF01000424.1, forward strand.
GCTCCCCGCAGTCGAGGCCGTGGTCGTAGCGCCAGGAAGCCTCCCTGATCACCAGTTCGGCCGCCCTCAGCCGGGCGTGGGAGTCGGCGAGAGGAAACGCCAGACCCTGGTTCTGCCCGATCGGGCGGCCGAACACCACCCTCTCCCTGGCGTAGTCCACCGCCCGGGAGAGGGCCACCCTCCCTATCCCGAGAGCCTCGGAGGCGATCAGGATCCTCTCGGGGTTGAGGCCGTCGAGCAGGAACCGGAAACCCTCCCCCTCCTCACCCACCCGACGGGAGACCGGCACCCGAAGTCCGTCGTAGCGCACCTCACAGGACGAGACGGCGTTGCGGCCGGCCTTGGGTATGGGACGGATGTCGACCCCCGGCGCCCGCAGATCGGCCAGCAGAAGAGTCATCCCGTCGGTGGGCCGCTCACACTCCTCCTTGGGTGTGGTGCGTACCAGCAGCAGGACCAACTCGGCCTGCTCGGCCTTGGTCGTCCAGACCTTCGCCCCGTCGACCACGTATTCATCTCCCCGGCGTACCGCCCGGGTGGTGATCGAGGTGGTGTCGGTACCGGCATCGGGCTCGGTCACACCGAAGGCGACATGCAGTTCACCGGCGGCCACCCGGGGCAGGACCTCGCGGCACAGGTCCGGCCCGGCGTGACGGCGCACCGGTTCCATCCCGAAGATCGACAGGTGGATCGCCGAGCACCCGTTCATGGCCGCCCCCGACGCCGCCACCTCCTCCAGCATGATGGAGGCCTCGGTTATCCCCTGGCCCCCACCCCCGTACTCGGTCGGGGTGGCGATGCCTATCCAGCCTCCGGCCGCCATGGCGTCGTGGAACTCCCACGGAAACCGATGGGCGGAGTCGCACTCCCGCCAGTAGGGGTCGGGAAAGTCGGCACAGACACGTCGCACTCCCTGGCGGATGTCCTCGTGCAGTTCCTCGATGTCGAAATCCATGGTCTCGCCGGGCGGCGGTTCCCCTTCCGGGTGTCAGTGGATGGGACCCGTGGTCACCGACAGGGAGGCGGCCTGGTGACCGGTGCGGTTGGAGATGATCTCCGCCACCACCGAAACCGCCGTCTCCTCCGGTGTGCGGGCCCCGATGTCCAGGCCGATGGGTGCCTTCACCCTGGTGAGCTGGCTCTGGGTGACCCCGGCCTCGAGCAGCTTCTCGACCCTCTTGGCATGGGTGCGGCGGGAACCCATCGCTCCGATGTATCCGACATCGGTCGCCAGGGCGGCCACGATCGCCGGGACGTCGAACTTGTTGTCGTGGGTGAGAACACATATGGCGTCGCGGGGACCGAGGCGGTCGGCGGCCCGCTCGATCAGACGGTGAGGCCAGTCGACCACCACCTCGTCGGCCATGGGAAACCTCATCTCGGTGGCGAACACCTCGCGGGCGTCACACACCGTGACCCTGAACCCCAGCAGCTTCCCCTGGTCGGCGAGAGCCCGGGTGAAGTCCACCGCCCCGAAGATGAGCATCTGGGCCCGGGGGGCGCGGGACTCGATGAACACGGCCACGTCGTCCATACGGGCCTCGCCGTGGGGACCGTAGTGGCGGACCTCGGTGGCCCCGGCCTCCAGCTCGGCCAGGGCGTCGCGGGCCACCACCCGATCCAGGTCCGGGTCTCCCAGGGTTCCCACCGGTTCGTGATCCGGCCGGACCAGGAGTTTTGCCCCCACGTCGGGACCGTTGACCACCGTGACCAGGGCCACGGGATCCTCGTTGCGGAGGCAGTCCCGGTAGATCTCGTAGATCCGGTGTTCCGACGACGTCTCACTCACCAGTCCAGCTCCTCGAGGAACAGGTGGATCGTTCCCCCGCAGGTGAGACCCACCGCGAAGGCGTCGTCGTCGCTGTAGCCGAAGGTCACGACCCCCGCCGACCGGTCGCCCCCGAGCAGCTGCAGGGCCTCGGAGACCAC
>DRKF01000425.1 GCA_011051915.1 Acidimicrobiales bacterium
CGTCCGCCGACCGGTTCCACGAACAGGCCGCGGTAGCTGCCGTTGTCGTAGCCCACCACCCCGTTCACCCAGCCGTGGTAGACGACCCAGGGGCGGGGACCGACCATGAAGAACTCCGCTCCGCCCGGACCGACGACCTGCTCGTTGGTGTCGAGAACCGGGCCGTCTCCCACGACCGTGCAGGGGCCCACGGGGGTGTCGCACACCGCATGGCCCACGGCGTAGTCGGCGCTGTTCCAGTCGTTCGCACTGAACATCAGGTGGTAGCGGCCGCCCGCCCTGATCATCGACGGAGCCTCGACCAGATTCCCCTCCCAGGGCTGATCGGCACCGAGAAGAGCCACCGGATCTCCCATGGTGGCCAGGCCATCGGGTGAGAGCTGCTGGGTGTAGATCGTGGTGGGCAGGCCACAACAGTTGCCGTCGGCCTTGTACAGCAGGAACAGCGTGTTCCCGGCGACGAAGGGGGAGGCGTCGATGGCCCCGCCCTCGGCGGTGGGGCATATGAGGGGCGAGTCGGAGTTGTCGACGAACGGTCCCTCGGCCCGGTCGGAGACCGCGGTGCCGATGCACATGAGATCGGAGGCGACGTCGTAGCTCGTGTAGTAGAGGACGAACCTGTCACCGACCCGGGCCACGGCGGGGGCCCACACGAATCCGTTCACCGACCAGGAGCCCACCTCGGGGAGGGCATCCTCACCGGTGTGGATCAGCCCCAGGGTCGAGACCCGGGCCACGGGCACGTTCACCCCCCACACCGTGGTGGAGTAGGCCCACACCTCCGACCCGTCGATCAGCACGAACGGGTCGGGGAAGTCTCCCTCGAAGTAGATCTCTCCCCGGCGGGAACGGACAGCAGCGGGACTCGACAGATCGACCGAGTCCGCCGTCGCACCCTCGGCCGACACGCCGTTGTCGGCCGAGGTTGTCGTCGGCGAGTCGTCGACCAGCTCTGCTGTCGGGGACTCCCCGGGAGTGGCCAGGTCCGCGGTCACGGTCGTGGTGGTGACCTCGGGTAGATCGATCAGGTCGGCGAGCGGTGAGCCGGCGACCTCGGCGTTCTCCGGAGAGTCGGAGTCGGGCACTATGACCTCCGCTGCGGTGGCATCTCCTGACCTGATCACCACCAGGAATCCGGCGGCGGCCACCGTCACCGCCAGGGCCGAGATCAGCAGGGTCGAGGGTCTTCTGGCGGGTCGTCTCATGTGGGTCACGGTGCTGGACCGTCTTGAGGGGCCGGTGCTCCCGGTGTTAGGGATCGATGAGGATCTCCGAACATGGGGCTCCCCCCGGGGTCCGGGTTCGAGGGGGACGGGGTCCCCGGGTCGGCTGTTCACGATGACTCTCCCGTTGCGGCCGGAATCGAACTTGGGAGTACGGGCGGGGTGATCATGTCGCCGCCCAACTGTCGAAGCTCCAGGACACGTTGCTCACGTCGTCGGCCCGGCAGTTCCCGGCCGCCCCGTCGGCCCGGGTTCCGAACTCGATGCCTGTTCCGGCCCGGGTGTCGTCGCGGACGTAGTAGCAGCGGCCGGTCTTGGAGAGGGCAGCCACCACGATGGTGTAGCGACCGGCGTCGACCCCGACGCTCATGGTCTCGAAGTCGGCTGAGTCGACGTTGGACGCCACGTAGCTCATCGAGGGTTCGGCGGTCGACATCGCCGCCGGCATGGCGGCCGCGGTCGGGAAGAAGCCGTCGTCGGCCTGAAGGGCCAGGGCACTGGTGAGCGAGAGCCTCACATTGGCCTGGGTCGCCCGGTCGAGGGCCCGTGAACGGGCTCCGAGGAAGCTGGGTACCGCGACAGCCAGGAGTATGGCGATGATCAGGACCACGACCATCAGTTCGATCAGGGAGAACCCGTCCTCGGGGGCTTCCGGGCCGGGGGCCGGGCGGCGGAGACGGTCTGGTCGGGTGGTCATGGAGGGTGAGGTCCTGTCGGCGTGGGGTCTCGCGGGTCGTGTCCTGCCCACTGGACACCCCGATCCATCGGGAGGTCCGGGTGTGAAACTGAGCTTCCCGGTGCGCGGTTGCCGGTAGTCGGGCCGTCCCGTCGTCGACAACGGGCCGAGCCCGGATGGGCCGGGCCGGGCCCGCCCGGTATTGTCTGGCGTCGCGGTCCGCTCGGGGAGCGGGCCCCCACCGGAAGAGGGACGATGAGCGAGATCCACGATCTCCCGAGCTATGTCGATGCGCTCGACCGGGCCGCTGAACTGGCCCGGATCGCGGTTCCGGTGTCGCTGGAACACGAGCTGGCCGACGTGGCGGCGACGCTGGCTCGCAAGGGGGGTGGGGCTGCTCTGTTCGAGAGTGTGGACGGTTCACCGTGGCCGGTGTTCGCCGGAGGGGTGGCCAACAGGAAGAGGGCCGCCCTGGCGCTGGGATGCGAACCCGACGAGGTGGTCGACCGGATGGAGTCGGCGCTCGATCCGTCAACCGGTGTCGCTCCCCGGATCCAGGACGACGCCTACTGGCTGGACAACGTGGCAACCGGGGAATCCGCCGACGCCGAGGCCCTTCCGATACCGGTGCATTCGCGAGGTGACGGAGGGGCCTTCGTCACCGGCGGAGTCATCGTGAGTCGTGACCCGGTGACCGGACGGGGCAATCTCTCCTACAACCGGATGGTGAGGACCGGGCCCCGTTCGTTCGGGTTCAACGTCAACGAGTGGAGGCATGTTCGCACCTTCATGGAGAGTCGCCCCGATCCGTTGGCTCCCTTCCCGGTGGCGGTGGCGATCGGCCTCGACCCGGCGATCATGATCGCGGCGGGGGTCAGGACCGAGGCCGACGAACTGACGATCGCCGGTGCCATCAGGGATGAGGCGGTGCCGGTGACCCGCGGGGTCACCGTGGACGTGGACGTACCTTCGCGGGCCGAGATCGTCATCGAGGGTCTGGTCCATCCCGGCGAGAGGCGGGGTGAGGGTCCGCTGGCCGAGTTCCACGGCTACTACGGGGAGCTGTGGCAGAGCCCGACGTTCGAGGTCACCGCCGTCAACCACCGGAATCGGCCGATCTTCCAGACCATCATCCCCGGCTGGTACGAACACATCTACATAGGAAACGTGCTCCCGCGCGAGCCTCTGCTGCGCCGGTTCATCCGGCACGTGGAACCCACGGCGGAGGTTCACATCCCTCCCTACGGCAACGGCTTTCTGGCCGTCATCCGCATCGAGCGGGACAATCCCGGCCAGCCCAAGAATCTGGCCATGGCTGCCATGACCGCCCACATCAACATCCGCAATGTCATTGTCGTCGACCGGGACATCGACATCTTCGATCCCGCCGACGTTCACTGGGCCGTCACCAACCGGGTGCACTGGCGCGAGGACGTGTTCCAGGTGCCCTTCGCCCAGGGCCACGAGATGGATCCGGTGGGCGACATCAGGGGCGTGGCCACCAAGGTGGGGATCGACGCCACCTACAAGCGGGAGAGACGTGAGTACGGAGCCCGGGTCGACTACGAGAGTGTGGACCTGGCCGACTATCTGGGCCCGGTGGCGGGGAGGTGACCGTCGTGAACACGCCCGGGCCCGATCCGGATCGATCCCCTACACCACTCGTGGTGGGGATCTCGGGTGCCAGTGGTGTCGTTTTCGGTGTTCGGATCCTGGAGATCCTGTCCCGTCTGGATCACATAGAGACCCACCTGGTCATGTCGGGCCCGGCCCGGGTCACCCTCGGTCTGGAGACCGACATGACCCCCTCCCAGGTGGAGGAGCTGGCCGATGTCGTCCATCCGGTCAGGGACATCGGGGCGTCCATCGCCAGTGGCAGCTTCCGCACCGCGGGGATGATCGTCGCCCCCTGCTCGATCCGCAGTCTGTCGGCGATCGCCAACTCACTGGGCGGGGATCTGCTCACCCGTGCCGCCGATGTCACCCTCAAGGAGAGACGGCCTCTCGTCCTCATGGTTCGCGAGACCCCACTTCACCGGGGTCACCTGAGGCTGATGTCACAGGCGGCGGAGTCGGGGGCGGTGATATTCCCACCCGTTCCGGCCTTCTACACCCGTCCCCGCTCGGTCGCCGATCTGGTGAACCACACGGCCCTGCGGGCCCTCGACGTCATCGGTCTCGGCGCCGATCTCGACGAGGCGTCCCTGGGGGCCGAGGCCCGCTGGACCGGTCGGCCGTGACCGATATCCCGGGGCGGTGGGCCAGGCGCTGACCCCGTTGGTGTGACGGGCGTACTTCATGTCGATGCCCCCGGGGCGGTGGGCTAGGCGCTGACCCCGTTGGCGTGACGGGCGTACTTCATGTCGATGCCCCTGATGTGGGCGGACAGCCACAGCTTGAGGAACTGGAAGAACTCATCTGTCAGCTCACCGCCGGAGTCGAAGGCCGCCTTGTGGTCCAGCAGGGTCGAAACCAGATCCTTGTGGATGATCTTGTGGGTGTGCAGGCCCGGGTACTCGATCGACTCCATGTACCGCTCCTCGTCGGAGAAGTGCTTCACCGTGAAGTCGGCCAGTTCGTCGAGGGTTGAGGCCAGCTCGGCTCGGGAGGCGCCCTCGCCGTTCTGGCGGTGGAGCCTGTTCATCAGTGAGATCAGGATCTTGTGCTCGTTGTTCATCGAGTCGACATGCAGGTCGTACTTGTCGCTCCACTCGAAGTAGGTCATCTCGGGCCACCCTCCACACCGGTCGTCCCGGTGATTTCGTCGGTTTCGGGGACATTCCGCCGCCGAGAGGCCTGTCGACGTCCCCCGGCTCCGGTGAAGCTCGGTCGGCGGCTGATCGCGGTCTGCGCCGGCTCACCTCGGGAGCGGGTCACCCCACGCCGGCCAACTCACCCAGTTCGGTGTCGAACCGCTCTGCGGACTCGAGAAACGGGCAGTGTCCGACGTGCTCGTACCATGAGATCCGGGCCGGGGGACATGTCTCCTCGATGTACTCCGCCGAGGCGGGTGAGATGATCGTGTCGGCCAGACCGTGACTGACCAGCACCGGGACGTCGAGACCGGCGAGCAGTTCGTCGTTCGCCACCCGGCGCTGCAGCATCCATCCCTTCACCGCTGCGGGCACCATGCCGTTGTACACCAGAGCGGCGTCCCAGTCGGCCGGTTCCATCGGCTCATGGGTGCACTCGGACAGGAATCCCCGTGTGGCCGGGACCGACACCTCGGGGTCGGGGCTGGCGCAATCCATCGCGTAGCGGACGAACCCGGAGCCGATCATCGAACTGAAGCGGTCCTCACCGGTACCGACCGCGGCGCCGACGAAGTTGACGGCCGATATCGCCGAGCTGCCGTGGCGGTCCAGGTAGTCGCAGATGACCATCCCGCCGTAGGACCATCCCACGAGCACCGCTCCCTGAGCCCTCAGGGTGGTGAGAACGGCATCGACGTCGTCCGCCCAGCCGGAGCGGTCGGTGTACGCGTTCCTGTCGTCGGGCCGCCCCGATCCGCCGTGGCCGCGGAGATCCATGGCCAGAAGTCGGTGGCTCTCCGCCAGAGCACCTTGGAGCTGATGGGCCCACGAGAGGTGGCACTGGGCCCAGCCGTGGATGAACAGAATGGGAAGGCCACCGGGATCGCCGGTCTCCACCACGTGAATCGGCACTCCGTCTCGTCCGGTGACGGTGGTGGTGAGCATCATGATCGGCTCCTTGGCGGCGGGTCGGGGCCCGCGGTCGGACCCTCGGGTTTCGACAGTAGTTCGGGGCGTCACCGCCGACTCAGCCCGACCCGGGCCACTGCGGCCGCGGCCTTCCGCCCCGAGGCTCGTCCTGGATTTCATGATCGTGATGCCGGTGACCCGTGACCGGACCCTCCGCCCGGAGTCTGCTCAGGCGTGGGACGATCGTCAGGTGAACTCCGACATCACCGACACACCGCAATGGCAGGCGCTGCAGGACCACCACGACACGATCGCGGGTTCCCATCTCCGGGAGATGTTCGCCGCCGACCCCCAAAGGGGTACGAAGCTGTCGATCTCCGCCGCCGGTCTGTTCCTGGACTACTCCAAGCACCGGCTCACGGCCGAGACCATGGACCTTCTCTTCGACCTGGCCGAGGCGGCTGGTCTGCCCGGACGCATAGAGGCCATGTTCGCCGGTGAGCACATCAACGTCACCGAGGACCGGGCCGTGATGCATGTCGCCCTGCGCGCCCCGCGGGACGCGGTCATCGAGGTCGACGGGGTGAACGTGGTGCCCCTGGTCCACGATGTACTCGACCGGATGTCGGAATTCTCCGAGCGGGTGCGTTCGGGGGATTGGAAGGGTTTCACCGGCAAGGCCATCAAGGCCGTCGTCAACATCGGGATCGGTGGATCCGACCTGGGTCCGGCGATGGCGTGCTCGGCCCTGGCCGGATACGCCCGGCGGGATCTCGACATGAGGTTCGTCTCCAACGTCGACGGGGACGATCTGGCCGAGACCCTCGCCGACCTGGACCCCGAGACCACCCTGTTCATCATCTGTTCCAAGACCTTCGGGACCGTCGAGACCCTCACCAACGCCCGCAGTGCCCGGGCGTGGCTGATCGAATCCCTCGGATCCGAGGAGGCCGTGTCCAGTCATTTCGTGGCCGTTTCGGCCCACGCCTCCCGGGTGGCGGATTTCGGGATCGACACCGCGAACATGTTCGAGTTCTGGGACTGGGTCGGAGGTCGCTACTCCATGGATTCCGCCGTGGGTCTCAGCATCATGATCTCGATCGGTCCCGATCGGTTCCGCGAGATGCTGAGCGGATTCCGGTCCATCGACGAACACTTCCGTGTGACCCCGCCCCGTCGCAACCTCCCGGTGATCATGGGCCTGATCGGTATCTGGTACATCGAGTTCTTCGGGGCCCAGAGCCAGGCGATCCTTCCCTACAGCCGGTACCTC
>DRKF01000426.1 GCA_011051915.1 Acidimicrobiales bacterium
GAGACCCTGGCCCGCTTCTCCGAGTGGGGAGCTCTGGCGTGGATCATCGACGGCACGATGATCGTGGGCACGGTCGTGGTGATGTTCGTCTACTCGTGGCAGCTGGCCCTGATCACCGTGGCGATTTTCGCTCCCCTGATCCCGATATTCCGGGCCATCCAGCGACGGCAGCTGGCCGCCTACGACGAGTGGCGTTCCCGGGTCTCCGACACCATGTCGGAGGTGTCCGAGGCGGTGGGCGGTGCCGCCCCGGTGAGGGTCTACGGGCTCCGGGAGCGGGAGCGTCGCCGGCTGCGTCGCAGTGTCGACGAGCAGTACCGGGCCTACATGAGGGCGGCCCGCTACTTCGCGATCATGTTCCCCCTGGGCGACATCGTGGCCGCGGTGGCGACCTCGGCGGTGATCGCCGCCGGGGGGTACTGGGGGCCGGGCTGGGGTCTGGGCGTGGGAGATCTGGTTGCGTTCGTGTTCCTGGTGGCGCTTCTCCTGGGTCCCGTCTCGGAGATCTCCGAGGTCCTGGACCAGACCCAGAACGCACTGGCCGGCTGGCGCAAGATACTCACCCTGCTGGAGCACCCGATCGAGATCGTCGAACCGGAGGACGGCAGGGAGCTGCCGGGGGGACCCCTCGGGGTGGTGGCCGAAGGGGTGCAGTTCCACTACGGCGACGGGGAGCTGGTCCTCAAGGGTGTCGACGTGACCATTCCGGCCGGGGCCAACGTGGCCATCGTGGGCGAGACCGGCTCGGGCAAGACCACCTTCGCCAAGCTTCTGGTGCGACTGGCCGACCCCACCGCGGGCAGGATCCTCGTCGGTGGCGTCGACCTCAGGGAGGTGTCGGCACCGGTGAGGCACCGGGCGGTGCGCATGGTCCCCCAGGACGGATTCCTGTTCGACACCACCATCGCCCGCAACGTGTCCTTCGGTCGTCAGGAGGCGACCGATGCCGAGGTGGCGGCGGCGTTCACCGCCCTGGGTCTGGACTGGTGGCTGAACCGCCTCCCCGAGGGGCTGGACACCCCGGTCGGGGAGAGGGGTGACTCACTGTCGGTGGGGGAGCGGCAACTGGTGGCCTTGGCCCGGGCCCAGCTCGCCGACCCGGGACTGCTGATCCTCGACGAGGCGACCAGTGCGGTCGACCCCGAAACGGAGCGGGCCCTGGGCGAGGCCCTGGTCCGCCTGGCCCGGGGACGCACCACGGTGGCCATCGCCCACCGACTGTCGACGGCCGAGGCCGCCGACCTGGTGCTGGTGTTCGACCAGGGACATCTGGTGGAGGTCGGCAGCCACGGCGATCTGGTTGAACGGGGCGGCTTCTACGCCCGCCTTCACGAGAGCTGGGTGGCGAACACCACCCGGCGCTGACCGCGGTTCGAGCCGGTTCCCGTGGCGTGAGTCCGGCTCGGTCGACATCGGTGGTGCTCGCCTCCGGGGTCGACCGGGGGTCAGGCTGCGGTCCGTCACCGAGGGTGCTTGGCCTGTCAGAGGCGAGTGTGTACTCTCCGATGGAGTCGGTGAGGTTCTCGGTGAAGGTGGGTTCATGATCGCTCGTATCTCGGTGGCGTTCGTTCTCTTGGTGGCTCTTCTGGCCGGTACGGCCGGGCGGGCCGGTGCGGCGGGGACGGGGGAGTTTCCCGAGCCGCTGTCTCCGGTGCCTCCTCCGGCACCGGGTACGGTCGGGACGGTTGACGGCTCGGTACGGGCGATCAGCGACAATGGGAACCTCGTGCTCTGGGAGCAGGATGCCGAGTCGGCGCTCTTCCGTCTGCCGGTCATCACCGATCGCTCCGCCGGTACGACGGTGGCGATCGCCGATGCGGGTATCAGTGCCCTCGACATGTCGGGCACCGGGCGCTATGTCCTCACCGCTGACAGCGCCCCGGTGGGAGGGGGCTACTTCGAGGCCGTTCTGGAGCGCCGGGACCGCAACACGGGATCGAAGCGGGAGGTCCTCCGCAGCGGCGAGTGGATCAACGGATCGAAGGTGAAGGACGCCTCGATCACGTCCGATGGTCGCTATGTGGGGCTCAGGATCGAGGAGGCCGGCGGTCCTGTACCCCGAGGCGTTGTCATCCGCGTCGTAGCGTCGAGCGGGCAGAGGGCCACCGTGGATGCCGGGGACGTGGGTGGTGACATCGACGGCTTCGCTCTGGCCGATGAGGGTCGCTACGGGGTCCTCAGTGTGCAGAAGTCCGACGGGACCCACGTCCTGCGCCACGATTTCAACAGCGGTGCTGAAGACACTGTCGCCGTTCTGACTCCGAATCGCGGCCGGCCTCCACTGGCGATATCGCCCGATGGGCGTTTCGTGGTGGTGGGCGGCACCATCCACGATGTCGTGACGGGGTCGGCGGTTGCCTTCGTGTCGGAGATCACCAACACCAACGTCGAGAAGCCGGTGGCCGTGAGCGCCGACGGCAACCGGGTGGTGTTCCTCACCGACCAGGCCTTGACCGATGTCGACGACAACTCCGTTGTCGATGCCTATGCCTGGACGAGGTCGGACGGGACCCACCGACGGATCAGTGTCTCGGATCGAGGAACAGAATTGACCAACGCCACCAGATCGGTGGTCATGACCCCCGACGGCGCTCGAGTCGGCTTTCAGGCCTGGGCCCCCAACGCCGCCATGAATCTGGCAGTGTCGGGAATCAGCGGCCTGGTGATGGTGGCCGATCTGGCCGATCAGATTCGGGACATCGGCGTGGCCGATGTGGCTCGGCCTTCCGGTGGTGGTCTGCTCACCGCCTACCGTTCCGGCGAGGTGACCGGTGCCGGCGGGGCCCCGACCTACGACGACTGCAACGCCGACTCGCCGATCTCGGGCAAGAGGAAGCGGCCGATGCTCGATTCCGGTGAGGTGGTGACGTCGATCAGCCCCACCCCGGCCGGCGACGGGTACTGGTTGTTCACGAATCGGGGCCGGGTGTTGGACTGTGGCTCTGCTGAGCACTTCGGCGACCTGAGCGCGATCACTCTGGCCGGCGAGGTGATCGATTCGGTGGCGACTCCCACGGGTCGGGGCTACTACATGGTGGGGGCCGATGGCGGGGTGTTCGCTTTCGGTGACGCCGTCTACCGGGGGTCGGTCCCCGAGGTCCTGCCCGGGGTGACCCTGAACGCTCCGATAGTGGCCATCACCGTGACGGGGAGCAACCAGGGTTATCGGATGGTCGCCGCCGATGGTGGGATGTTCAACTTCGGTGACGCCCGCTATTTCGGTTCGGTGCCCGAGGTCCTGCCCGGGGTTCCCCTGGCCGGGCCGGTGATCGACATGGTGGCTTCCGACACGGGCTATCTGATCGTCGCCGACGACGGTGGGATCTTCAATTTCGGGGTGTCACCGTTCCACGGCTCGCTGGGGGCGACCTCGATCCCCGAGCGGATCCGGACCGTGCTGGTGGTAGACGACCTGTCCGGCTACGTGATGTTCGACCGCGACGGCCGGTCCTATCCCTTCGGGACGGGGGACACCCTGTTGGGCTGATTCCTTCGGGACGGGGGACACCCTGTTGGGCTGATTCCTTCGGGACGGGGGACACCCTGTTGGGCTGAGACCCCGCCCGGTGTCGGGCGGCCGGGCCCCCGACGCTCAACGGTCCTTGGACCCCAGCAGCCCTCGGGCCTCCAATTCGGCCACCTCGTCGCCGTCCAGGCCCAGCAGCCCGGTGAGGATCTCGCGATTGTGTTCCCCCAGGAGTGGGGCCACCAGGTCTCCCTGCGGGAGGGTGTCGTCGAATCGGATGGGGAAGCCGGGCACCGGGAACTCGCCGATGAACGGGTCGTCGATCATGCGCACCGTGCCCCGCTCGACGAACATCGGATCGTCGATGGCGTCGGCGGGGTTCAGTACCGGTCCGCACGGCACCCCGGCCTCCTGCAGAGCGGCGATGGCCTCGGCGTCGGTGTCGAAACGGGCCAGCCATTCCTCGATGATCGCGGTGAGCTCGTCCCGGTGGCGGATCCGACCGTCGTTGGTGTCGAAGCGGGGATCGTCGGCGAGTTCGGGTCGGCCCAGCGCGTCCCACAGCGAGTTGATCTGGTTGACGGTGCACAACAGCACGATCCAGCCCTCGGGACCGTGGAACGATCCGGCGGGAGAGACCGGTTGGTAGTGACGGCCCTGACGTCGGGGCCGATACTCGCCGTCGCTGACCGCCGGGGCCTGGACGGCCGTCTCGTGCACGTGGAACAGGGCGTCGACCATCGACACGTCGATGTGGGTGCCCCGCCCGGTGCGGGTGCGGTTGAACAGGGCGTAGCCGATGGCGGCGAAGGCGTGGACCCCGGCGTTCGTGTCGGCCAGCCCCGTTCCCACGAACAGGGGCGGACCGTCGGGTTCACCGGTGAGATCCATGAGCCCGGCGTAGCCCTGGGCGATGAAGTCGAAACAGCGCAGATCCGATCCGGGGCCGGTCTGGCCGAACCCCGACACCGAGGCCATGATCAATCCCGGGTTGTCCGCGGAGAGGGTGGCGTAGTCGAGGCCCTTGCCCTCCAGCACCCCGGGTGTGAAGTTCTCGACCACGACATCCACGTGGGACGCCAACCGCCGGATCAGATTCGCTCCCTCGGGGCGGCGGATGTCGACGCACAGGCTCTTCTTGCCCCGGTTCTGCTGCACGAAGAACCCCGAGCGGCGGTTCCGCCGCGGGCCCTGGGATCTCATGGGGTCGCCGTAGGGCGGCTGTTCCACCTTGATGACCTCGGCCCCCATCTCGACCATGAGTCGAGTGACGGCCGGACCGGCCAGGTACTGGGTCAGATCCAGGACGGTGATGCCCTCGAGCATCTCCTGCGGTGGGGTGGGTGTCTCCAAGCCACCGAGGCTAGCGGGGTCGCCCCGGTCGGTCCCGGTCGGACTCGGGGACGGCCCGCCGGCGGCTACCGGCGTCGGGTAGATCCGGCTACGGCGCTTCGCCGGTTCGGTGGGATTCCCCGGTGTCGTGGTCCCGGTGGTGTGCTGGAGTGGAGGCACCCCATCGGGGTCCGGCACCGGGCCGGGGACCGATGGGGTGGATGGAGGGGGACAGATGTCGAGTACGACCGCAGGAGACGGGGGTCCGGGGGGAGCGGTGGTGGTCACGGGAGCGAGCCGTGGTATCGGTGCGGCCATGGCAGGAGACGGGGGTAGGGCGGGAGCGGTGGTGGTCACGGGAGCCAGCCGTGGTATCGGTGCGGCCATGGCGATCGAGCTGGCCCGGCGGGGGTGGACGGTGGCGTGTCTCTCCCGATCGGGTGAGATGCCCGGGGACCTACGTGACCGGGACGGGGTCTCGGCCCACGTGTGTGATGTCACCGACGAGGCGGCCCTGAGCCGGGTCTTCGCCGCGGTGGCCGAGGCGGCCGGGGGAATCGCCGGACTGGTGAACAACGCCGGAATCCACCGCCAGACCCCCTCGGTCCAACTCTCCCGCGACGAACTCGACGCCGTGCTCAACGTGAACACGGTGGGGCCGGTGCTGGCCTGTCGAGAGGTCCACCCCCACCTGGTGGCCACGGGCGGCGGTCTGATCGTGAACATCGGCTCGTTCTGGGACCGCCTCGGTGTACCCCGCACCGTCGCCTACTGCGCCTCCAAGGCGGCGCTGGGGGCGGTCACCCGATGCCTGGCGGTGGAATGGGCGGCCGACGGGATCACGGTGGTGGACGTGGCCCCCGGGTACATCAGTACCGACATGAACCGCGACTACCTGGCCTCCGACTCCGGCCGGGGACGGCTGGCCCGGGTGCCCTCGGGACGGGCCGGTGAGCCCGAGGAGGTGGCCGCATTCGTGGCCGGGCTCTTCGACGGGCCGGTCGGCTATCTCACCGGTTCCACGATCTACATGGACGGGGGTCTGGGCATCTCCGTCTGACGTACTGGACCGGCGCCACGGCATCGCCGGTAGGATCGGCTACGGGGAAGGGGGGTCTGGCCGTGAAGCTGTTCTCGAACCGGAACCGCAGGGTGGATCAGGGTCCCTATCCGCTGGAGAGGCTGCCCCGTCTGTCGGACCCGCGGGCCCGGCCTCCGGGGCTGGGAGCGGAGGTCCCTCCCCTGCCCGGTGAGCGGATGCGGCCCGGTCCGGTGGCCGCCGGTCCGGCTTTCGAGGTCTACGCCGACCTGTTCGACCAGCAGGTCGACGGTGACGTGGCCCCTGTGGCCCCGATTCCCGACGACCCGGTCGAGCGGTCCCGCAATCTGCTGGCCGGGCTGTACTTTCTCGACGCCGACATGGCCGGTTGCTCCGTGGTCCCGCCCGGTGCCTGGCGGGAAGGGCCCGACGCCGGACCCGATCACCGCTTCGCCGTGGTGATCGTGTCGGCCTTCACCCGGGGCGACGGACGGCCCGGTCCCGGGACCGAATGGGTCGACGGCACCCGACGGGCGGCGGCGGAGTTGCGGGCCGCCGAACTGGCGGTGATCACCGCCTCCTACATCCGCAACCTCGGATTCGGGGCCCGGGCCCACACTCCCACCCGCTCCGGCGTGGACCTCGGTCGGTTGGCCCTTCAGGCGGGTCTGGCCCGGGTCACCGGAGGGGAGCTGCGGGCTCCGTTCCTCAGGCGGGGATTCGCCCTGTCCGCCGTCACCACCGACATGGAGGTCCAGCCCCAGGCCCCCCTGGCCCGCCGAGGTCGTCTGACGTCGCTGTGGGAGAGGCTGGATCCCCGGTGGTTGAGCGGCTGGGGCGGGACCCGGGCCGGGTGGGGCCGCCTGGAGGGTGAGCACCGGCCCCTGGCCTCGGGTCGCTACCCGATGGAACGTATCCGCCGCGTTGACGAGCCCACGA
>DRKF01000427.1 GCA_011051915.1 Acidimicrobiales bacterium
GTAGGTAGCCACCGCCTCGGCCACGAACTCCTGGATCTCCTCCGCGGTGGCCCCGCATCCCTCCTCGAGCACGATGAAGGCCTTGGGCAGTTCCCCGGCCTCCACATCGGGAACCCCGATCACCGCCACGTCGGCCACCGCCGGGTGGGTCACGATCAGGGCCTCCAACTCTGCCGGTGCCACCTGGAAACCCTTGTACTTGATGATCTCCTTCACCCGGTCCACCACGAACATGTAACCATCGGTGTCGAACCTGACCACGTCGCCGGTTCGGACCCAGCCGTCAGCATCGACCGCGGCCTCGGTGGCCTCGGGATTGTTCAGATAGCCCTTCATCACCTGAGGGTTCCGGATCCGCAGCTCCCCCTCCTCCCCGATGCCCAGCTCGTCACCGGTCTCGATATCGCACACCCGGCATTCGACCCCGGCGATGGTCAGCCCCGACGACCCGGCACGGTTGGCGCCCGGTGGGGTCACGTGGGTGTCGAGAACCTCGGTCATCCCGTAGGCCTGGGTCAGCTCGCATCCGACCCGGGCGGCGGCCTCCTCGGCGATGTCCACTCCGAGGGGCGCAGCGGCGGCCATGATCATCTTCAGACTTGAGAGGTCGTACTCGTCAACCATCGGGTCCCGGGCCAGGGCCATCACCATCGGGGGTACGGCGAAGAACTGGGTGACCCGGTACTCCTCGATGAGTGAGAGAGCCGAGCGGAGCTCGAACCGCGGCATGGTCACCACCGTCGCTCCCGCCGCCAGCAGGGTGTTCATCAGCACGTGGAGCCCGTAGATGTGAAAGAAGGGCAGCACGGCCAGGGCGACCTCACCACCGGGCACGTAGCCGAGAGCGGGTTCGGACTGGACGAGATTCGTCACCAGACTCCGGTGGGTGAGCATCACTCCCTTGGGGAGTCCCGTCGTCCCCGACGAGTAGGGAATTATCGCCACGTGCTCCGCGGTGTCGATCTCGACGCCCGAGGTCAGGACCTCACCGAAGAGCTCACCCCAGTAGGGCTCCCCACCGGAGTCGCCCATGACATGGATCTCCCGAACGTTCGTGCCGACGGCGGCCTCCCGGGCCACCGAACTCGCCTCGGGAATCGTGAGCAGCCGGGTCACCGCCGCGTCACACAGCTGCCGGCGCACCTCTCCGACCGTGTAGTTGGGATTGATGGTCGTCACCGTTCCCCCCGCCGTTGTCACCCCGTGCAGTGCGACCGCGAACTCCGGGAGGTTCGGTGCCATGAGGGCCACGACCTCACCCGTTCGGAATCCGCGGTCGAGTAGTCCGCCGGCCAGGCTCCGCACCCGCTCGTCGAACTCCCCGAAGGTGTAGCTGCGCCCGGTCGGCCCGTCGACCAGAGCCGTACGATCCCTCAACCGGTCCAGGTCCCTGAGCACATAGTCGGTGAGGGCCAGATCGGGAACCTCAGGCGCAACGAAGGGGCTGCGGACGACAACCATGGGCCAGTTGTACCCCGATCCTCCGCTGGCTCACCGGCCTCCAGCACCCAATGAGGAGAACGGACCACTGAGTGACGCGCACGCACCACCCCATCTGTGACACCAAACGCGCGCCATAGGACGCGCCCGGTGCCACAGATCGCGGGAGAACCCCCATCTATGTCACCAACCGCGCGGTATAGCGCGCGAACGGTGACACAGATCCCGAGGAGAGTCTGGGGATCGGGACCGCCGGCGGGGCGGCTCAGCCCTGGTCCCTGAGGAACCTTCTCAGGATCTTGCCCGAGGCGGACTTGGGGATCTCGTCTATGAACTCCACCATCCGGATCTTCTTGTAGCCGGCAACCTGGCCGGCCACGAACTCCTGGATCTCCTCCGCGGTGGCCTCGTGCCCCTCCTTGAGCACGATGAAGGCCTTGGGCAGTTCCCCGGCCTCCACATCGGGTATCCCGATCACCGCCACGTCGGCCACCGCCGGGTGGGTCACGATCAGGGCCTCCAGCTCGGCGGGGGGTACCTGGAATCCCTTGTACTTGATGAGCTCCTTCACCCGGTCCACCACGAACACGTGGCCTTCCTCGTCTATGCGGGCCACGTCGCCGGTGTGGAGCCAGCCGTCCTCGTCGATGGTGGCGGCCGTGGCCTCGGGATTGTTCAGGTAGCCCTTCATGACCTGGGGACCACGGATCCACAGCTCGCCCTCCTCGCCGACGCCCAGGTCCTCACCGGACTCGGTGTCGACGACGCGGCACTCGGTGTTGGGAGCGGTTATGCCCGACGATCCCGCCTTGTAGGCACCGTAGGGGGTGGCGTGACTGACCGGGCTGAGCTCGGTCATGCCGTAGCCCTGCACCACCTCGCATCCGATCCGCTCGGCCGCCTCCTCGGCCAGCTCGGCGCCCAGCGGGGCCGCCCCCGACATCACCCCTCTGAGCCCCGAGAGGTCGTACTCGTCCACCAGCGGATGCTTGGCCAGGGCCAGGATGATCGGCGGTACGGCGAAGAACCGGGTCACCTTGCGGTCCCGGATCAGATCAAGCGCCCCCTTGAGGTCGAACCGGGGCATGGTGACGACGGTGACCCCGGCCGACAGTAGGGCATTCATGAGCACCTGCATGCCGTAGATGTGGAAGAAGGGAAGCACCGCCAGGGCCACCTCGTCCTCGGTCCCGTAGGAGAGGATCGGTTCGCACTGGGCGATGTTGGCCACCAGGTTCCGGTGGGTGAGCATCACTCCCTTGGGCAGACCGGTGGTCCCCGAGGAGTAGGGCAGGACCACCACGTGTTCGGCCTGCTCGACGGGGACCGGCTCGGCCACCG
The DNA here is from genome assembly GCA_011051915.1 of Acidimicrobiales bacterium. Taxonomy (GTDB): domain Bacteria; phylum Actinomycetota; class Acidimicrobiia; order Acidimicrobiales; family Poriferisodalaceae; genus DRKF01. Next base: position 2,782 of record DRKF01000427.1, read on the forward strand.
GCTCGCCGTAGAGGTCGGTGAGGGAGGGCACACCCTCGGCCTCGCCTATCACGTATATCTCGCTGACATCGGTACCCTCGATGGCTTCGCGGGCGGTGTCGAGGAACGCCGGAACCGTGACCAGACGGGTGGCACCGGCGTCCTGGAGCTGATGGCGAACCTCACCGGCGGTGTAGGTGGGATTGATGGTCGTCACCGTCCCCCCGGCCCGGGCCACGCCGTGGAACACGATGGCGTACTCGGGGATGTTGGGGGCCATGATCGCCAGCACCTCTCCCGGCTTCATTCCCCGCTCGAGAAGACCTCCGGCCAGTCGCCGGGTGTGGGTGTCGAGATCGCCGAAGGTGTAGGTGCGCCCCGTCGGGCCGTCGATGAGCGCCGGGCGGTCCCTCAGGGCATCGAGGTCCTTGAGCACGTACTCGGTCAACGCGGTGTCGGGTATCTCGACGTCGGGAAGGGGGCTGCGGTGGATGATCATGGGACAGTTTTACCGCGGCGACAGGCTCCGGTGCCCACCGATGGCGGCTGCCGCCCCAGTGCCCGGTTCTCCCACCGGATCGGCCGTCCCCAACCGACAGCGGTGGATGTCAGGTGGTGTAGTCGGCGTTGATGTGGACGTACTCCTCGGTGAGGTCACAGCCGTAGACGGTGAACGCCTCACCACCGGTGTGCAGCGTCACGTGGATCAGGATCTCGTCGCCCCCCAGATACCCCGA
>DRKF01000428.1 GCA_011051915.1 Acidimicrobiales bacterium
ATCCGCTCGGCCGTGTCCCGGCCGAGGGCCACCCGCGCCGGACCGGCGGCGACCACCAGGCCTCCGCCCCGGAGCTTGGTGACCACTATCTCGCGGCCCACGTGAAGGCCCAGGGAGTAGCAGCGACGGACGAAGCGGCTGTCGCCCTCGATGGCGGAGATCCGCGCCGGGCGGCCGAGGGGGAGATCAGTCAGGGCGAGCCTCGCGGGGGAGCGGATCATCGCCGCATTCCCGGTTCTGTCCGGTTGCAGGAGGGACGCAAACAAGAGTCCATAACCTTTCATGTTAAGGATACCTACTTAGAGTGCCCGGTCAAGCCGCGAACCGTGGCCCACGGGGCCCGGCCCGCCGGCGGCACGAATTCGATGGTTCCCCTCCGGCCGGGGATCTAGCCTTTCGACGTGCCACCCCTCTCATCCCTGGTGCTGTTCGCCGGCTCGGCCGTGGTGCTGCTGGTCATACCCGGGCCGGCGGTCCTGTACATCGTCGCCCGCAGCGCCGATCAGGGTCGCCGGGCCGGTCTGGTGTCGGTGGCCGGGATCCACACCGGAACCGTCGTGCACGTGGTGGCCGCCCTGGCCGGTCTCTCGGCCCTGGTGGTGGCCTCGGCCGGGGCCTTCACCGTCGTCAAGTTCGCCGGGGCCGCGTACCTCGTCCACCTGGGGATCAAGACCCTGAGGGACACGGCGACCGACACCGAGGACCCCGAACCCCTGCCTCTCGACGGCAGGCCGATGAGCCGGGTGTTCCGCCAGGCGGTCGTCGTGAACGTTCTGAACCCCAAGACCGCGGTGTTCTTCCTCGCCTACCTGCCCCAGTTCGTGGATCCGGCCGCGGGGAACGTCACCGTCCAACTGGGGGTTCTCAGCGGGGTGTTCATCGGACTCGGGCTTCTCAGCGACGGGATCTACGCCCTCATGGGCGACTGGCTCGGCCGGCGATTCTCACGTTCGGTCGGCACGAGGCGGCGGAGGCGTCTGGTGACGGGCGGCACCTACATGGGACTGGGTGTGCTGACCGCTCTCGCCGGCGGTAGGGGTACGGAAGGCTGAGGGTCACTTCTGGTGTCACGAGTCCGGCCGACGGGAACGAGATGACTGCTGACCGCACCGGGCCCGGGTGCCCAGAGGCGAACAGGCCGTGGTGAGCGGACCCTCACCGGGGCGGCTTCGCTGGGCCCTCCCGATCGCGGTGCTGGTCCTCCTCACTTCCTGCACGGGTGGGACCACCGGTGAGACGACGGCATCGACCCTTCCTTCCGTTTCGGGGACGGTCGAACCGGCCACCCCCGCGCCGATCGTCCCGTCGTCGTCCACTTCCTCGACACGGCCTCCGTCGTCGTCCACTCCCGGCTCGGAGCCGACATCCCCCGAACCCGCCGTGGCTCTCTGCCCCGGTTCCGGCACCACCACCCGGACGAATGTGGCGTACAGCCGAATGGAGGGAGTGGACCCGAACCTGCTGAGTCTGGATGTGTACGGACCGGACCTGGCCCCGGGATGCCCCCCTCCGCCGGTGATGATCTACATCCACGGCGGGGGTTGGGCCGTGGGTGACAAGTCCCAGGGGGTGGGGGACAAGATCGACTGGTTCAACTCCCGGGGCTGGGTCTTCGTCAGCGTCAACTACCGCCTCACACCCGAGGAACCCAGCGACGACCCGGACCGGGTGATGTACCCCGACCACAACGAGGACGTGGCCGCCGCCATCGCCTTCGCGGCCCGTTCGGCCGAGGGATTCGGCGCCGACTCCGGACGGCTGTTCCTGATGGGGCACTCCGCCGGGGCGACGATCGCCGCCTCGGTGGCCACCGACCCTCGCTACCTGGCGGCTCACGACATGTCCCCCGCCGATCTGACCTGTGTGGTTCTGCTGGACACGGCCGGTTACGACGTGACCGCCCAGATGGAGCTGGGGGTCAACCCCGACATGTGGCGGAACGCGTTCGGGGACGACCCCGAGGTGTGGGCCGACGCCTCCGCTGTCAACCACGTGGTTCCCGGGGCCGAGCTTCCGGGGTTCCTGGTGGTCACGCGCGGCAACGACCTGAGGGTGGCCCGGTCCCGGGACTTCGTGGATCTGCTCACCGGCGCCGGCTACCGGGCGGAACTGCTCGACGCCGGAGACCTCGACCATGCCGGGGTCAACGCCGCGGTGGGTCGTCCCGACGACGATGTCGTGACCCCCGCCATAGACACCTTCCTCTCGGAGTGCCTGGCCCCGTCGGAATAGTGCCGGCCCGGCCTCCGAGCGCAGCGGGGGTGGCCGACCTAGCATCGAATCGGGTCCCGGTCGCCGGCCGGGCCGGAGGGGGACACAACCATGGTCAGGCCGTTCAGGTTCGGTATTCAGCTCAGCAACCCGGCTCCGGGTCTCACCTGGGCCCAGACCGCAGCCAAGGTGGAGGACCTGGGCTGGTCCACCCTGGTCATGCCCGATCATTTCGAGGACCAGCTGGCGGTGGCCCCGGCCCTCGCCGCGGCGGCCGAGGCCACCTCCACCCTGAGGCTCGGGGCTCTGGTGTTCGGCAACGACTACCGGCACCCGGTGGTGCTGGCCAAGGACACCGCCACCCTCGATGTGCTGTCGGAGGGGAGAGTGGAGCTGGGTCTGGGCGCGGGCTGGATGCGGACCGACTACGAGAAGGCCGGTCTCCCCTACGACCGCCCCGGCGTGCGCATCGATCGGATGCTGGAGAGCCTGACCGTGATCCGGGGTCTGCTGGGGGAGGGCCCCGTCGACTTCCACGGCGAGTACTACGACATCACCGCCATGGAAGGTATGCCCAGGCCGGTGCAGTCGCGGGTGCCGCTGCTCATCGGAGGCGGGGGTCGGCGCATGCTGGGAATCGCCGCCCGCGAGGCCGACATCGTGGGGGTCACCGCCAATCTCAAGGCCGGCGAGGTCGGTGCGGACGCCATCGCCGACGTGGTACCCGAGAGCTTCGACCGCAAGCTCGAGTGGGTCCGGGAGTCCGCCGGTGACCGCTTCGACGACCTCGAGCTCAACGTCCTGGTGATGAGCACCCAGATCACCGACAACCGGTCGGCGGCCGTCGAGGGAATGGCCTCGCTGTTCGGGTTGAGTACCGAGGTGGCGTCCGACGTGCCGGTGCTGCTGATCGGCTCGACGGCGGAGATCGCCGACACCCTGAGGGAGCGACGCGAGCGTTGGGGCTTCAGCTACGTGGTGATGCAGGACCACGCCACGGTCGAGGCCATGGCCCCGGTGGTGGCCGAGTTGACGGGAACCTGACCCGCGCCGGTTCCCCTTGCGCCTATCTTCGGGGTATGGCCTGCTACAGCATCGACACTCCGTCCGTTGCGCTGGAGCTGACGGAGCTGGATCCCGAGAAGGTGGTTCTGGGTCGTCCCCGTGTCGGCTTCACCGAGGTTCCCGCCCCCGAGGGGCTGGAGGTGGGGATCTGGGAACACACCGTGGGAACCTCCCGGGACGTCGAGGACGACGAGATCTTCGTGGTGATCTCGGGGCGGGGCACCCTC
>DRKF01000429.1 GCA_011051915.1 Acidimicrobiales bacterium
GCTCGGTCATATCCCAAAGCTAGCGACCATCCGTTATCCGAGCTGTTCCGGCGGGGGGCCGCGAGACGATCCGGGCTTGTAGCCTCGGTACGTTCGTCCGGTGTGAACCGGCCTCCCCGGGGGCCGGCGCCGTCCGGTTGTGTCGTACCCGCCGTTTCTGCGACACCTGCCATACCTGCCACTTCTGCCACATCTTTGTTATGGAGCCATCCCATGTTCGACTCCCTGAGTGACCGCTTCGAAGGCATCCTCGGCCGCCTGAAGGGCAAGGGCCGCCTGGGCGAGAGCGACGTCGACGAGGTCATGAGGGAGATACGCCTGGCCCTCCTCGAGGCCGACGTCAACTTCACCGTGGTGAAGAAGTTCGTGGCCCGGGTCAAGGAGCGGGCCCTGGGGTCGGAGGTGTCCACCAGCCTCACCCCGGGCCAGCAGGTCATCAAGATCGTCGATGAGGAACTCACCGCCATCCTCGGTGGCGAGACCCTGCGGATCACCTACGCCGCCAAGCCTCCCACCGTGGTCCTGATGGCCGGTCTGCAGGGTTCGGGCAAGACCACCAGCTCCGCCAAGCTGGCCCGCTGGTTCAAGAGCCAGGGCCGCCATCCCCTGCTGGTCGGGGCCGATCTCCAGCGGCCGGCCGCCGTCGAGCAGCTCCGGACCCTGGGCTCGCGCATCGACGTCCCCGTGTTCAGCGAGCCCAGCGATCCCGTCACCGTCGCCCGCCAGGCCCTGGAGGAGGCCCGCCGCACCGGACGGGACGTGCTCATCTGCGACACCGCCGGGCGCCTGGCCATAGATCAGGAACTGATGGAGGAGATCTCGCAGATCTCCGAGACCATCGAACCCGACTTCACCTTCCTGGTCATCGACGCCATGACCGGCCAGGACGCCGTCAACACCGCCGAGGCCTTCCACGAGACCCTCGAACTGGACGGGGTCATCCTCACCAAGCTCGACGGTGACGCCCGCGGCGGTGCCGCCCTCTCGGTCAAGGAGGTGGTGGGAAGGCCGATCGCCTTCGCCTCCACCGGCGAGAACATCGAGGACTTCGACCAGTTCCACCCCGATCGCATGGCCGACCGGATCCTGGGCATGGGCGACGTCCTGACCCTCATCGAGAAGGCCGAGGCCGTGTTCGAGGAGGAGCAGGCCGAGGAGGCCGCCCGCCGTCTCATGGAGGGGAAGTTCACCTTCGACGACTTCCTCGAACAACTGGCGGCGGTCAAGAAGATGGGCAACATGGGCTCCCTGCTCAAGATGATGCCGGGCATACCCAAGGAACTGAAGAACGCCGAGATCGACGATCGTCAGATGGCCCGGGTGGAGGCCATCGTCCATTCCATGACCACCGAGGAGAGGGCCCACCCCGAGATCATCGACGGTTCCCGTCGGGCCCGAATAGCCCGGGGGAGCGGCACCTCACCCTCCCAGGTCACGGCCCTGCTCAAGCAGTTCAAGGACATGCAGAAGATGATGCAGGGCATGTCGGGGGCGGGGTTCCGCAAGGCCAAGGCCCGCAAGAACAAGAAGGGTCGCAAGGGCAAGAAGGGCAAGAGGGTCACCGCCTCCAAGCGTCGTCCCAGCCCCAAGGTTCCCCTCGAGCTTCCGGGACGATAGGCTCTCCCTTCGTCCTGGACGCGCCTTTCACCGCGCTCACATCCAGCCACCCCCGAAAACTGCCCGGTCCCAGTCCACGGACCGCTGAAGGAGAGAAATGGCCGTTCGACTCCGCTTGACGCGGATGGGAAAGAAGAAGCAGCCGACCTACCGCATCGTCGCTGCCGACAGCCGGGCCCCCCGTGACGGTCGCTTCCTGGAGATCATCGGGACCTACCAGCCCCGCCTCGAACCCTCCGGTGTGAAGGTCGACGACGCCAAGGCCCTCAAGTGGCTGCGCAGCGGCGCCCGGCCCTCCGAGACGGTCGAGAAGCTGTTCAGGATCGCCGGTACCTGGGAGTACTTCGAGGCCGGCACCGATCCCGCCCCCGAGGTCACCGAAGCCGCTTCCGCCCCCGCCGCCAAGCAGACCAAGGCGCCCGAACCGGCTGAGAGCGCCGGGTCCGGGGATTCCCCCGAGCCGGCCGACGAAGCCGCGGATTCTCCCGAGCAGGCCGCCGAGGCCGCGCCGGCCCCCGCCGCCGAGGAGACCGGAGTCGAGGCCACCGAAACCGACACAGACGCCGACAAGGCCGGAGACGACCAGTGAGCGAAGAAGAGAACGTCACCACCGCCGAGGAGGTGCTCGTCTACCTGATCACCCAGATCGTCGAGGACAAAGAGGCCATCGAGATCGACATCGAGGAGAGCGACACCAAGGTGTCCATGGTGGCCCGGGTCGCTCCCGACGACATGGGTCGGGTCATCGGCAAGCGGGGACGGGTGGCCCACGCCATCCGCACCCTCGTGGGTGCCGCGGCCGCCAAGGACGGCGTCGAGGTCGAGGTCGACTTCGACGGCTGAGGCCCCGGTGAACGGTGACCGCCTCGAGATCGGCCGGGTCGACCGGGCCCACGGTCTGGGAGGCGAGGTCATCGTCACCCTCACCTCCAACGTGAACGAACGGCTGGAGCCCGGCTCGGAAGTCTTCGTGGCCGAACGCGCCTACAGGGTCGTGAGGTCCCAGCCCCACCAGCATCGCTGGCTGGTGAGCTTCGAAGGGGTCACCAGTCGCGCCGCGGCCGATGTCATCGTGAGCGAGACCATCTACGCCGAACCCATCGAGGACCCCGACGCCCTCTGGGTGCACGAGCTCATCGGCCTCGAGGTGGTCGACGCCGACGGTGAAGTGAGAGGGACCGTCGAGTCGGTGCTCGACAACCCCGCCGCCGACATTCTGGTGCTCGACAGCGGGCATCTCGTTCCCCTGACGTTCGTGACCGGGGTCGCCGACGGAACCATCGGGGTGGACACCCCCGAGGGCCTGTTCGATCTGGGGGGCTGACCGGTGCCCGGCACGCTACGCATCGACGTCTTCACCCTGTTTCCCGGCCTGATCGAGGGCTACGTCACCGAGAGCATCCTGGGCCGGGCCCACGATCTGGGGCTGCTCGACGTGGAGACCCACGACATCCGGGAGCAGGCCACCGACCGGCACCGCAGTGTCGACGACGCCCCCTTCGGCGGGGGTGCGGGAATGGTGATGATGGCCCCACCGGTGTTCGCCGCCGTGGCCGAGGCGGAGCCTCCGCGTCCCCTGCTGCTGCTGAGCCCGGGTGGACGGCGCTTCGATCAGGCCATGGCCGGGGAGCTGGCCACCACCGGCGGGTTCTCCCTCCTGTGCGGCCGCTACGAGGGGGTGGACCACAGGATCGTCGAGGAGCTGGTCGACGGCGAGGTGTCCGTGGGCGACTACGTACTGGCCGGCGGTGAGCTGGGGGCCCTGGTGGTCATAGAGGCCACGGCCCGGCTGGTTCCCGGGGTGCTGGGCAATGAGGACTCGCCGCGGGAGGAGTCGTTCTCCGAGGGGTTGTTGGAGTATCCGCAGTACACCCGACCCGCCGACTTCGAGGGTCGCGAGGTCCCCGCCGTGCTGCGCTCGGGTGATCACGCCCGCGTGGCCCGCTGGCGCCGGGCCATGGCCCTCCGTCGCACCCTCGCCCGCCGCCCCGACCTGATCGAGGCCCGAGGGGGTCTGGACGAAGAGGACCGGGCCCTCCTCGAGGAGTTCCCCGCCGGGGATTGACACCGCTTCGATCCCCGGGGGTATTGGATGCCCCGAAGCCTTCGGATAGAGTGGTCAGCCGTGCCCACAGCGGTCCGGCCATCGTGCCGTATCGCCCCGGGCGTGAAGCCACCGTCGTTGAAGCCCAGTCGTAGAGGCCCACCCTCCGCCCGGCTGTGGGTGACGACCCCACCCCCGAAGCCACAGGAACGCGCCATGCACAGCACTGACATCGTCGACCTGGAGAATCTCCGCGACGACATCCCCGAGTTCGGTCCCGGCGACACCGTGCGGGTCCACGTCCGTGTGGTCGAGGGAAACCGCGAGCGGGTCCAGGTGTTCGAGGGCATCTGCATCGCCCGACGTGGCGACGGGGTCCGGGCCAGCTTCACCGTCCGCAAGCTCAGCTTCGGCGTCGGGGTCGAGAGAACCTTCCCGGTCCACTCGCCGATCATCGCCAAGATCGAGCGGATGACCATCGGCGATGTCCGTCGGGCCAAGCTCTACTACCTGCGGGACCGTATCGGTAAGAAGGCCCGGGTCAAGGAAAAGCGCTTCTAGGGGATCAACTCCCCCCCGGGGACCTAACCTGGCCTCAACCAACCCGACCGGGGAACCGATCACGGAGATCGGGATCTCCCGGTCAGCGAGGGTCATGTCCGAAGAACTCGAGTCATACGACGCCGAGCTCGAACTGTCGCTGCTGCGTGAGTACCGGGACGTATGTCTGGTGTTCCAGTACGCCATCGAGACCGAGCGTCGCTTCTATCTCGCCAACCAGGTCGATCGTCGGGTGGTCGAGGCCGACGGCCAGACCTGGATAGAGCTGGAGCTCACCGACGCCTGGGTCTGGGACATGTACCGGCCCAGCCGGTTCGTGCCCAAGGTCACCGTCGTGACGTTTCGGGACGTCAACATCGAGAAGCTGCCCGAGAGCGACCTGGGATCCCCGTGAGCGACGCCCGCCGACGCCTGGGCGCCGAGGGCGAGGAAGCGGCGGCGGGGTGGTACACCGAGCGGGGATACGAGGTGCTGGCCCGCAACTGGCGGGTGCGCGAGGGGGAGATCGACCTGGTTCTCGCCGGTGAGGGGACCCTGGTGTTCTGCGAGGTGAAGACCCGCAGCAGCGACCGGTTCGGGTCCGGGCTGGAGGCGGTCACCGCGGCCAAGCAGCGGAGACTGCGCCGCCTGGCCGGTATCTACCTGTCCCGGGGCGACACGGGATGTGTGCCCCGCCGGACGATCCGTTTCGACGTGGCGGCGGTGGGTCCCACCGGAGTGGACGTGGTCGAGAACGCCTTCTGATCCCGCCGGGTGAGGCCCGGGGTCAGCGGGTTACCGCTCTCTTCCGGACCGCCCGAGATCGGCTCCTCAGCGCATTCGACCGGGGCGGCGGCGGTGGCGGGCGGCCCAGCAGCCGTAGTGCCAGTGACGTCTCAGGTCGGGCGCCTCCTCGGGGACCACGACCAGGTGCCCGGTTCCCGGAGGGATGTCCTGGTTGCAGCCGGGACAGATGTAGGTCTTGTTGGCCTCGTAGGGCTGGACCCGACGGATCTCGTGGCCCGGCTCGGGATCGATGTGGCTTCTCACCATCGGGAGGTTCCGCTCAGGCCAGGAAGGCCCAGGCGACCAGGGCGGCGGTCACGATCAGGGCGGAGATGATGAGGACGACGTCGCCGACGGACGCCCGTTGCTTTCGATAGGGGTCGAATCCCATGCCGCCAGTATGGTGCCGGACCAACCAGGGCGACACACGAGGGGGAAACATGGCCGGGGACGACGACACGATTCTGCTCGACAACATCGACGGGGTTCTGGCGGTCACGCTGAACCGACCCCATCGCAAGAACGCCATCACCACCCCGATGTGGGCCGAACTGGCCGAGGTGTTCTCCGGGGCACGGGGCAACCCCGACATCAGGGCGGTGTTGATCTCGGGGGCCGAGGGGGACTTCTGCAGTGGAGCCGACCTCGCTCCCGACACCCGGTCCGACCGGCCGCCGGTGCATCAGCTCACCGCCATGGCCAATGTCTCCGACGCCGCTCTGGCCCTGCACCGCCTGGACTGCCCCACCCTCGCCGCCGTCGACGGGGTGGCGGTCGGAGCGGGCATGAACCTGGCCCTGCACTGCGACCTGGTGGTGTGCTCGGACCGGGCCCGGTTCTCAGAGATCTTCGCCCGCCGGGGCCTGACCATCGACTTCGGGGGATCGTGGATCCTGCCCCGCCTGGTGGGGATGCAGAAGGCCAAGGAACTGGCCCTGCTGGCCGACATCATCGAGGCCGAGACCGCTCGGGAGATGGGCCTGGTGAACCGGGTCGTCCCCCACGGGGAGCTGATGGAGTTCGCCTGGTCCTGGGCCCGACGTCTGGCCTCGGGTCCGCCCCTGGCCATCCAGATGACCAAGAGGCTGCTGACCAACTCGCTCTCCTCCACCCTGGACGAGGCCCTGGAGAACGAGGGCATGGCCCAGACGGTCAACTTCGGCACCCGCGACACCGTGGAGGCCATCACCGCCTGGCAGGAACGGAGGGACCCCCACTTCGAGGGTCGCTAGTCGGCCGGGACGTTGATCGCCGGGCGGGTGGGGTCACAACCCCAGCAGTCCCGGCAGGACCTCGAGGGTGTTGATCGTGTCGTCGCTGGAGGTTGCCGCCTCCCGATCCAGGTGCACGGCCCGCCAGCCCAGGGCCCGGGCCGGTTCGATGTCGTGGACGAGGTTGTCACCCACCGACATCAACGACGAGGGCTCGGCCACCCCGAGTCTGTCGGCGACCAACTCGAAGATGGCCGGGTCGGGCTTGGCCAGACCCACCTCGGGGGCCAGAACCACCGCGTCCCACCAGCCGTCCAACCCGATGAGATGCAACCGGGTGTTCCCGTTGCTCAGAACGGCCAGGGCCGTTCCCGCGCCCTTCAGGGTCCGAAGGGTGGGGATGACGTCGTCGTAGGGCTCGGCCGGACCGTGGCGGACCGAGAAGTAGGTGTCCACCAGGTCGTCGTGGACCTCGGGATCCTCGATCCCCAGCTGGCGGGCGGCCCGGGTCAGGGCCTCCCGTCGTATCCGGGAATGGGGTACGCGGGTGGCGGGGTTGGCGGCCTCCAGCTCGTCGTAGAGATCCTGGATGCGCGAGGGTTCCAGGACCGGACCGCCGGGAAGGTTGAGATCGGGTACCTCCCGAGCCAACCGCTCCATGACCGCATCGATGGCCCGGTCCCGGAGAACGGTGAAGTCCCAGAGGGTCTGGTCGAGATCGAACACGACCGCGGCGGGCGGTCGGGCGGTCATCCCGGAGGGAGAGGACTCAGACCCGGCGGCCGCTGAAGGCGGCGAAGCGGGTGACGATGTCGGCATCGGGTGGGGGCTCCACCGGAGGTCCGAACACCCCGTCGACCCTGACGCTGTCGCCGGCTCGCTCGAGCTGGACGATTCCCTGCTCGCAGAGCTCCTCGTCGAGGATCGGCTTCTGTCCGGTGGCCACGGCCAGGTCCCAGGTGTGGGTGAGAGGATCGATGGCGAATATCCCCAGGAACCGGTTGAGGGTCATCTCGCCGAAGGGGGTCTGGGCCTGCTTCTGGAGCGCACCCTGGGTGTCGAGAGCCTCGAGGGTCAGATCCAGGGCCGAGTGCCAGGCGGCCCGGGGGTCGTCACCGGCCAGCTCTGAGTCGCTCTCCTGGGGGACGTCGGGGCCACCGGCGGCACTCAGCACCACCCCCAGCATCCTGATCGAGTGACCCACCACGTCGCGGGCCACCCAGCCCTCACAGGGGGAGGGGTCGTCCCACTGGTCGGGTTCCACCCGGTTGACCACGGCGTCGAGGCCGTAGACGGCCTTCACGTACTTCCTCAGGTTCGCGCTCATGGAGCCACCGTAGCCCCATCCCCCGTTCCCGTCCCCTCCTACCCCCCGACTCGTCCCGTCTCCTGGCGATCTGTGGCATCTTCCGCGCGCTATAGCGCGCGGAAGATGCCACAGATCGGGTTTGGGGCCGGGTTCGGGGGCTGGGCGGTGGGTTGGGCGGGTCTTGGGGGTCGGGTGTCCCAGGGTGTGGTTAGGGTTCGACCCACTTCTCGGAGCCCGTGCTCCCTCCCGAACACGAGTGGGCGTCGCCCCGGCCGGATCCGAAGGGTCCGGGCCCGGGCCGCCATTGGAGGGGTCATGTTGGCCATAGTCAGTTCGGCGACCGTTTCGGGGGTGGCCGGGGTTCCGGTCACCGTCGAGGTCCACGTATCCAGCGGCCTGCCCGGCTTCACCATCGTGGGTCTGCCCGACGCCGCCTGTCGTGAGTCCCGGGACCGGGTGAGGGCGGCTCTGCTGTCGAGCGGTCTGGAGTGGCCCATCCGGAGGGTCACCGTGAACCTGGCACCCTCCGGTGTCCCCAAGTCGGGGGCGGCCCTGGACCTGGCGGTGGCGGTCGGACTCCTGGTGGCGTCCGAGCAGCTTCCCGCCGAGGCCGTGTCCGACCGCGGCTTCGTGGGGGAACTGGGCCTCGACGGGGGAGTGCGGGCCGTTGCCGGGCTGCTTCCTCTGGTGGCGGCGATCGACACCTCCGAGGTCGTGGTCCCCGCCTCGGGGGTGCACGTGGCGTCGGTGGTCGGACGTCACCGGGTGCTGGGCGCCCACGACCTGGCCGGCCTGGTGGCCTGCCTGCAGGATGACGAGCAGTGGCCCGGGGTCGAGGCGCCCGAGGCCGTCCCGGCGCTGAACGCGGTGGGCGACCTGGCCGATGTCCGGGGCCAGCCCCTGGCCCGCACCGCGGTGGAGGTCTCCGCCGCCGGGGGACACCATCTGCTGATGCTGGGCCCCCCGGGTGCGGGCAAGACGATGCTGGCCCGTCGCCTCGGTGGTCTGCTACCCGATCTCGACCACGACACGGCCCTGGAGGTGTCGCTGATCCACAGCGCGGCGGGGGCCGAGCTGCCTCCGGACGGTCTCATCCGCCGTCCGCCGGTCCGGGCCCCTCACCACGGAGCCAGCGCCGTGGCCCTCATCGGGGGAGGGTCCACCCGGCTGCGCCCCGGTGAGATCAGCCTCGCCCACCGGGGGGTGCTCTTCCTCGACGAGATGGGGGAGTTCCCCACCTCGGTGCTCGAGGCCCTGCGCCAACCCCTCGAACAGGGAACGGTGAGGGTGACCCGGGCCTGTGGCTCGGCCACCTTTCCGGCCCGGTTCCTGCTGGTGGCGGCCATGAACCCCTGCCCCTGTGGTGAGGCCGGGAGGCCCGGCGCCTGCC
>DRKF01000430.1 GCA_011051915.1 Acidimicrobiales bacterium
CGTCGTGATCGGGCCGACGTGTTCGCCACCCTGGCCGAGGGGATCGGGGGAGCCACGGCGGTCGAGTGGGGTCTGGTCGACGAGCTGGCCACGCCCTCGGAGTTCGCCGCCGCCACCCGGCGTCTGGCCCTGGAGGCCGCCGCGGCGTCGGACCGACCGGACTCGGCGGTCGGCGTCGAGCTCACCCCTCTGGGGATCGAGTGGTTCAGCGACAGCATCGAGGGCCGCTACCTGAGTGCGGCCATCGACAGGGAGAGTCGGGTCGTCGACATCGAGATCCGCGGTCCGCGGGAGGCCCCGCCGGCGGACACCGACGAGCTGGCCGCCGAGGGTGACGCCTACTGGCTGCTGGCCCTGGCCCGCGAACTCGACGGCCTACTGTTGCACCTCCGCTTCAACGAGCCCGACCTGGGACTGTTCCGCATCCGCAGCCGGGGCGACCGGGATCTCGTGGCGGCCCACGACCGCTTCCTCAGCGAGCACGCCTCCCACTGGCTGGTGAGGGAGACGGTCCTGTTCTGGGGGCGCACTCTCAAGCGGCTGGATCTCTCGTCCCGAACCCTGTTCACGCTGGTGGAGCCGGGCTCGTGCTTCGTGGGCTCGCTGTTCGAGATGGTTCTGGCCGCCGACCGCAGCTACATGCTCTCAGGGGTCTTCGAGGACGAGCCCGACCCCCTGCCCCCGGCGATGGTGGCCCTCGACGAGATGAATTTCGGGGCCCTGCCCATGAGCAACGGCATCACCCGCCTGCAGAGCCACTTCTGCCTCGATGACGAGAGCGTCGAGAGGGCCCGGGAACTCATCGGACAGGAACTCGACGCCGAGGCCGCCGACGCCGCCGGTCTGGTCACCTTCATCCCCGACGACCTCGACTGGGAGGACGAGATCCGGATCGCGACCGAGGAGAGGGTCAGCTACTCGCCCGACGCTCTGACCGGCATGGAGGCCAACCATCGTTTCGTCGGACCCGAGACGGTGGAGACGAAGGTCTTCGGAAGGCTGACGGCGTGGCAGAACTGGGTGTTCCAGCGGCCCAACGCCGTCGGCCCCGAGGGCGGGCTCCGTTCCTACGGTTCGGGTCGCCGTCCGAGCTACGACCACCGGAGGGTATGACCAGCCCGACCTCCACAGTTCGACCCCCGTCCACACCCCACGACAGTCCCCGTCGAGATACTCCGAAAGGGCCCGATGATCGACTACAGCGAAAAGATCCCGAACAACGTAAACCTGGCCGACGACCGCCGCCTGCAGAGGGCTCTGGAGTCCTGGCAGCCCAAGTACATCGACTGGTGGAAGTCGATGGGGCCGGTCATGTTCCAGGACAGCGACATCTACCTGCGTACCGCCGTGGACATCGACGCCGAGGGTTGGGCCGACTACTCCTACGTGAAGATGCCCGAGTACCGCTGGGGCATCTTCCTTTCCCGGGCGGAGAAGGACCGCAAGATCGGATTCGGCGAGTTCAAGGGCCAGGACGTGTGGCAGCAGGTGCCGGGGGAGTACCGCAACGCCCTGCGCCGGTTGATCGTGGTGCAGGGCGACACCGAGCCGGCCTCGGTGGAACAGCAGCGACACCTCTGCATGACCGCCCCCAGCCTCTACGACATGAGGAACCTGTTCCAGGTGAACGTGGAGGAAGGCCGTCACCTCTGGGCGATGGTCTACCTGCTCGACGCCTACTTCGGTCGTGACGGTCGGGACGAGGCCGACGCCATGCTCGAGCGCCACTCCGGGGATCCCGACTCTCCCCGCATCCTGGGGGCGTTCAACGAGGAGACCCCCGACTGGCTGTCGTTCTTCATGTTCACCTACTTCACCGATCGGGACGGGAAGTACCAGTTGGGCTCGTTGCGCGAGAGCGCCTTCGATCCCCTCAGCCGGACCTGTGACTTCATGCTCAAGGAGGAGGCCCACCACATGTTCGTGGGTGCCTCGGGCGTCGGCCGGGTGGTCCAGAGGGCCGTGGAGCTGATGAAGGAGTACGACACCGATGACATCGCCGCCCACGGGGGTGTGAGCCTCGAGACCCTTCAGAAGTACATCAACTTCCACTACTCGGTGACCCTCGACCTGTTCGGGGCCGAGGAGTCGTCCAACGGGGCCGACTACTACGCGGCCGGCCTGAAGGGCCGTTTCGACGAGGCCTCCTACGATGACGACCACCGCCTCGTGGGGGCGACGGCCCAGTTGCCGGCGGTGGCCGGGGACGTCATCACCACCGTCGAGGTGCCGGCGCTGAGGGCGGTGAACTACGACGTCAGGGTGGCCTACACCGGAGACGCCCAGAAGGGCCTCAACCGCTGGAACCGGATTCTGCGTGACTCCGGGGTGGACTTCGAGTTCACCCTGCCTCACGAGGGCTTCAACCGCCGGGTGGGGGTGTTCTCCGAGGTCAACGTGTCGCCCACCGGCGAGGTACTGACCGAGGCCGAGTGGACGGCTCGTCGCCGCGACTATCTGCCCACCGAGGCCGACCGGGCCCACGTGAAGTCCCTCATGCAGCCGGTACACGAGAAGGGCCGTATAGCCGGTTGGATCGCCCCTCCCAATGCCGGGATCCACGGCCATGACTTCGAGTACGAGTACGTCAGGATCTGAGTGGCGACCCGGCGGGGGTCCGAGGCGGTGGCCGATGAACCAACGGGTCGGACCGCGGAGCCAGTAGGTACGCCGCCGGGTCCGACCGCGGAGCCAGTAGGTACGCCGCCGGGTCCGACCGCGTCGACAGCGGGTACGCCGCCGGGCCGGACCGCGGAGCCAGTAGGTACGCCGCCGGGTCCGACCGCGGAAGCGGTAGGTGAGGCAACGGGTGGGACCACGGTCGCGGCCCTTCCGGGAGAGGCGGTCGGCAGGGCGTCGGCGCGGTCGCTCCTGCTCACCGTCATGGGGGAGTTCGTCCTGCCTGCGGGCGGCGCCGCCTGGACGTCTGCGCTGCTGGGCGGGGTCGCCGACCTCGGTGTCTCGCCCGCCGCCGCCCGTCAGGCGCTCATGCGGATGTCACACAACGGTTGGATTCGAACCAGCCGCCAGGGCCGCCGGGCGAGGGTCGAGTTGACGCCTGAAGGAGTCGACCTCCTGCAGACCGGATCTCAACGTATCTACGGATTCGGCGTCCCCGACTCCGACTGGGATCACCGGTGGGTGCTGATCCACTCGACGGTGCCCGCCGATCAGGCCGCGGCCAGGGACCGTCTGCGTACCCGCCTGGCCTGGAACGGGTTCGGCTATGTGGGAGGTGGGCTGTGGCTGTCACCGCGTGCCGACCGGGTGGACGATGCCCGCCGGATCCTGGCCGCCGAGCATCTCGATTCCGATGCGGTGGTCATCGTCGGTGGCCCGCCCCACGGAGAAGACCCACGACGCCTGGTCGACCTGGGCTGGGACCTGGCTGCGGTGGACGGGGAGTACGCCCGCTTCATCGCCGATTTCGACCCGCTTCGCCCCGATGGTCCGGCCGGGTGCTTCGTGGCTCTCACCGCCCTGGTCCAGAGCTTCCGGCATTTCCCCTTCGCCGATCCCGACCTACCGGCCGAACTGCTGCCCCCCGGCTGGAACGGGCATCGGGCGGTGGAGCTCTTCGCCCGTCGCCGAGCGGAGTGGCTTCCCGGAGCCCGGGCCCGCTGGGACGAACTCGAGAGAGGCGCCGCCGCGGCCCGCTGAGGAATGTTCCCGAACAGCCGGGCCCGCTGGGACGAACTCGAGAGAGGCGCCGCCGCGGCCCGCTGAGGAATGTTCCCGAACAGCCGGGCCCGCTGGGACGAACTCGAGGGAGGCGCCGCCGCGGCCCGCTGAGGAACGTTCCCGAACAGCCGGGCCCGCTGGGACGAACTCGAGGGAGGCGCCGCCGCGGCCCGCTGAGGAACGTTCCCGAACAGCCGGGCCCGATGATGTCAGGTGTGTCCGCCCGGCCGTAGTCGGCCGAGGCCGGGTACGAAGCGCCCGGTCCGGGCCGCGTACTCCGCGTATCCGCCGTACGCCTCCACCAGACGTCGTTCCTCCCAGCGGGCCTTGAACGCGAAGAACACCGTCAGGGCCACCACCAGCAGGACCTTGACGGGGTTGGCGCTTCTCAGGGCGATTCCCGCCGACAACAGGATCACACCGGTGTAGATGGGGTGTCGGGCCAGAGCGAAGAGTCCTCCGGTGACGAGACGGCCCCGAGGACTCGGGAGGGGGAGAGCGGTCAGTCCCAGGCCCAGTTGGAGACCGGCCCCCACGGCGAGGGCGCCACCCGACCAGAACAGGACCGCGGCCAGGGTCGACACCGCGCCGCCGACTTTCCACGAAGTACCCGACGGAAGGAGAACCAGGGCCACGAGGATCAGAGCCTGGAGACCCACCAGGGCCCAGGCGATGACCCGGTGTCGGGAGTCCCGGCCCGGATCCGTTTCCGGTGTGGAACCGTTCACCGGGCCCCGATCGCCGATTGCGCCGCCTCGATGAGTTCGTCGACGGCAGGACGGTCATCGGGTCCCTTCGAGCGGAAGGTGTAGGCGAGGGTGCCGTCGGCGGCGATCACGAAGTCGCCTCCGAGCTGCAGCACGTCCTCGGTGGGTCGCTGGAGATCACGCTCGCCCTGACGGAAGAGCTGAACGTAACGTCGGATCACCGCCGGGCTCCAGACTCTGCGACGGGTGGCCCTTCCCAGGGAGTAGGCCCGGTATGTGGTGCGGTCGGGATCCCGCAACACCGGGAAGGGCAGGTCGACCCGGCGGTGGTAGCGCTCGAGGTGAACCTGATCGGTGAAGGTGATCAGGGCGAACCGTGTGCCCTCGGGGAAGTCGTCCATCCTGTCCCGCACTGCGACCGCGTGCGCCCGGCAGGGCAGTCAATGGATGTGGCGATGGAAGATGACGACGGTGGGAACCGAACTGCCGTCGTGGAGAACCCACCGGTGCCCCTCCACATCGGGCAGGGCGATCTCGGGGGCCCGGTCACCGACACGCGCCGGGCCTCTCCACCGACCGGCAGCCCCCGACGACCTGGGGCCGTCGGGACGGGACGGAAAGGGGAACTTCGCCATGGGTTGCTACCTCCGGGTTGGGTCCCCGCCCGCCGGCAGGACCCTGAGCCGTCAGTATGGTGGGCGCCCGGGCCCTATCGTGACCGGCTCGGGCCGATGGCGGTACGGCTTCACTGTGGTGATTGGCTCTTTGTCCGTACATCGAGGCATAATGGGTGGTGGACGGTCCGTCACCGGTGGATCGAAGATTCGGGTTCCGAACTCCGGGTTCCGCCGCCGTCCCCCCGAGTTCCGTCACCTGGAGACATGTCTTGACCACTCCCCTGGACCGAGAGAGTCCTGTGCCGCTGTGGGCCCAACTCGAGTCGGACCTGCGCCGCCGGCTCGACACCGGCGAGTTCGACACCCGCTTTCCCACCGACATGGAACTCACCAAGTACTACGGCGTGAGCCGCCACACGGTACGCGAGGCCATCGCCCACCTGAACCGCAGTGGACTTCTCAAGAGAGAGCGGGGGAGGGGCACGGTAGTCAACCGAACCGAGTTCGAACAGTCCCTGGGTGCCCTCTACAGCCTCTTCCAGTCGATCGAGTCCGCCGGCACCGAGCAGCGCAGCGAGGTGCTGAACCTGAGGACGGTCACCAACTCCGTGGCCGCCAGTCGCCTGGGTCTGGATCTCGATTCCGAGCTCGTGTTCCTGGAGCGGCTGCGCCTGGCCGGAGATGCGCCCCTCGCCGTGGACCGGGCCTGGATGCCGGCCACCCTGGCCCGACCCCTACTCGAGGTCGACTTCGGGCACACGGCCCTGTACGCCGAACTCGACGCCGCCTGCGGCATACGGCCCAACCGCGGTTGGGAGAGGATCAGTCCCGTGATTCCCAGTGCGGCCGATCGCCGCCACCTGAGGCTGGGGAAGAACGACGCCGCCTTCGAACTGGAGAGACTCGGCTGCCACGGGGAGGAACCGGTGGAGTGGCGCAACACGGTCATCAGAGGCGACCGCTACAGGTTCGTCGCCTCGTGGGCATCGGGCTCCCCCAGTTCCGACGGTGAGTTGAGGTTGACTCCCTTCGAGTGACCGGTGCGGGTCCGTCCCCCGTGACGAGTCCCGAGTCCCCGTTCGCGGACGGGAGAGCCGGTGCCGGCGTCCGGTGACCCGCCTTCGCCTGCCGGAAGCTCCGGTGGAGTCCCCCGGGAGATGGGCCGCGGGCCCGGGCCCAATTGGCGAGATAGGTACTTTTCGTCGCACGCGTTCCGCTGATGGGGTAAAGGTAAGGCCTGACAATATTTGTACGGATTAATCCATAGGACCCGAGTCAGCAACCGGCACCTCCGGTGGAGGGGCGTCTGAGGGGCTCGATCCGTCCGACGGATCCACCCGCGGCACCGGAGCGGGCCGAGTGGCCGGCCCGGCGACGGCCGCGGTCGACGACGAGGCACAACCGGCACACACACCAGTACCGCACACTGAGGGGGAAACACATGAAACCGGTGCTCACACCCGACGAGGTCGACGAGCTCAGGAGGCAGGACGGCACCCTGCGCCTGATAGATGTGAGGACGGGGGGTGAGTTCGCCTCGGCCCACATTCCGGGCTCCCTGAACGTACCCCTGGCCACCCTGTCCGAGCACCGGGCCCGGTGGGGCGAGGTTCAGCGACCGCTGGTCCTCGTCTGTCAGACCGGGGGTCGGGCCGCCACCGCCGAGCAGGCCCTGGCCCGCACCGGCCTCGATCACGTGGCGGTCATGGCCGGGGGCATCAACGCCTGGTCCGAGGCGGGCCTGCCGCTCGATCGAGGTGAGCAGAAGTGGGCGCTCGAGCGCCAGGTACGGCTGGTGGCCGGTTCCCTGGTGGCCGGGGGGGTCCTGGCCAGCACGAAGTGGCCGGGGGCCAGGTGGCTCTCGGGAGCCGTCGGCGGCGGTCTGGCCTTCGCGGCCCTCACCGACACCTGTGCCATGGGAGCGCTCCTGGCCCGCCTTCCCTACAACCGCTCCGACAACTGCGACATCGATGTGATCCTGGGCGAGTTGGTCGGCCGGCCCCAGAACTCCGGAGTGACCCTTGACACAGTGGAAGTCGGCGATAATATGTACGGACAAAGAGCGTCGTAGCTCCGACCCGCGAGACATCGCCCGGAGCGGAAACCGACACACCAACACACGTTCATCAGGGGGGCCCGATGATTTTCGAACAGTTCTACCTGGAATGCCTGTCCCAGGCGTCATACCTGATCGGTGACGAGTCGTCGGGAAAGGCCGTGGTCGTCGATCCCCGCCGGGACATCGACATCTATCTGGATTCGGCCCGGGAGCACGGGCTGCAGATCGTGATGGCCATCGAGACCCATTTCCACGCCGACTTCCTCTCGGGTCATCTCGAGTTGGCCGAGGCCACCGGGGCCGAGATCGGCATCGGGGCGGCCGGAGAGGCTCAGTTCGAGCATCGGGCTCTCCACGACGGCGAGAGGATCTCCCTGGGCGAGGTGGAACTGGAGATCCGGGAGACCCCGGGGCACACACCCGAATCGATCTCCATCGTCGTATGGGATCAGGTGGGCGCCGCTGAGCCCTACGCGGTATTGACCGGCGACACCCTGTTCATAGGAGATGTGGGACGCCCGGACCTGCTGTCCTCGCTGGGCGTCACGGCCGAGGAACTGGGT
Organism: Acidimicrobiales bacterium; assembly: GCA_011051915.1. Lineage (GTDB taxonomy): Bacteria > Actinomycetota > Acidimicrobiia > Acidimicrobiales > Poriferisodalaceae > DRKF01. Next base: position 7,628 of record DRKF01000430.1, read on the forward strand.
CGCAGCCTCTATGACTCCCTGACCGACAAGATCCTCACCCTGCCCGACTCCACCCGCGTCTATCCGGGCCACGGAGCGGGCTCGGCCTGCGGCAAGAACCTCTCGACGGACACCTGGTCGACCATCGGCGAACAGCGCCGGACCAACTACGCCCTCCAGTTCGATTCTCCCGACGAATTCGTGGCCGCTGTCACCGAGGGTCAGCCACCCGCTCCCGGCTACTTCGTCTACGACGCCATTCTCAACCGCAAGGAGAGATCGGTCTTCCACGAATCGGAGGCCCCGGCCGCGCTGGACCTCGAGGAGACCCTGGCGGCCATGGCCTCGGGATCGGTCCTCATCGACACCCGGGATCCCTCCGTCTTCGCCCAGGGGCACCTCGCCGGTGCCGTCAACGTCGGGCTCGAGGGTCGCTTCGCCGAGTACGCCGGCAGCGTCGTCGGCCCCGACCAGGGGATCATCCTCACCGGGGAGCCCGGCTCGGAGATCGAGGCCCGGATCCGTCTGGGACGCATCGGCTTCGACAACGTGAAGGGCTATCTTCCGGACCTCGAGAAGCAGCTCGTCGAGCACCCCGAGCTGTCCCGCCGGGGTTCGAGGCTCACCGTGGATGGCCTGAGGGAGCGACTCGAGGCCGGTGACCTCCAGCTCGTGGACGTACGCAACGTGGGGGAGACCGGAGTCGGGGTCATCGGCGATCCCGTCGTGATTCCCGTGGCCCAGCTGGTCGCTCGTGCCGACGAACTGGACCCCGACCGGCCGACCGTCGTCTACTGCGCCGGTGGCTACCGGAGTTCGATCGCCACCAGTCTGCTGGAGGCCCGGGGATTCGATGATGTCTCCGATCTCATCGGCGGCTACGACGCCTGGACCGGAGCGGTGGCCGCGGTGTGAGCCGGGTCGTTGACGGGGTGGCAAATTATCCGTACATTTAGTGATGCTGTGACACGGATCACACCCGGGGAGGGGGAGGCCGTCTCGTCGGTCGGCAGGGCCAGGCCGACCGATCCCGGTACCCGGCCGGTCCGGGCAAACACCAACACGACAGTTCAACGGGGGTCCGGACGCCGGCCTCTCGACTACGGCACTATTCAGGGAAACGGCCGGTACCGAAACCGGCCAGTGGGGAGAAAACAATGGCGACAGATCAGCACCACAGGGTCGTAATCGTCGGCGGTGGTGCCGCCGGTATCACGGTGGCCGCCCGACTCGGAC
>DRKF01000431.1 GCA_011051915.1 Acidimicrobiales bacterium
GGTCGTGATCTTGAAGTTCCGACGATCACCACGGACCACGACCACGGGTAGTCCCGCCTCCTCCACCAGGGCGGCGTCGTCGGTCCCCGTTCCCCCACCCCGGTGCACCCGCCGCAGGAGCCCGGCGTCGAACCCCTGAGGGGTCTGAACCGCCATGAGTCGATCCCGGTCGAGGGTCTCCTCGACCAACCACCGGCCGTCGACTCCCCCCGGGTGGGGACGGACCCGCTTCACCGTGTCGGCCAGCTCCACCCCGGGAACCACCGCCGGCGCACCGTCCCGGAGCGCTCCGATCACGCGAGAGAAGAGTTCCGCCCCGGCCGCCGGGCGGGCCGCGTCGTGCACCAGCACCCACCGGGCGTCCGTCGGAACCGCCCTCAGGCCGGCTCTCACCGATTCGGTCCGGGTCCGGCCCCCCTCGACGACCACCTGGGCCCGGACCAGTTCCCGGTCGCCGGGGGAGACGACCACGACCACGCCGTCCGCCGCTCCCGTGCACGCCTCCAGAGCGTGATCCACGACCCGGCGACCGGCGATGGTCTCGTACTGCTTGGCACCACCGAAGCGGGTACCCCGCCCGGCCGCCACCAGAATGCACCAGATCCCCGTCGCGGATCCGGTGAGCTGCGAAGGACCGGTACCTCCCCCTTGGGTGCCGGGGGGTGAGTCGGGGGCGGGGGTCACGGTCATGGACTACCACCCCGGTCGGCCCCGATGCCACCAACGGCGGCCGCTACCGACCGGTGGCCGTCTCGAAGACTCAGCGGCGGGCCGCCACCGCGGCGCTGCCGGACTCGTCCACGGTGGCGAGGGTGGCGAACAACATCCGCCCGCGGGAGGTGGTGACCTCCTTGCCCAGACGGACCGAGACCTCCCGTCCCACCAGGGACTCGGCGTCCCCCACCACCACGAGGGAACCGTCGGCGAGGAATCCGACCCCCTGGCCGGGATCGCTGCCCGCCCTCACTATCTCCAGATCGACCACGTCACCGGGAACCACGAGCGGCCTGAGACCCTCGGCCAGGCGTCGAAGATTCACGCACTCGACCCCCTGCAGGGCCGCCACCTTGGCCAGTGGCTGATCGGCCGTGAGCAGCCGAACCCCCAGTCGTCGGCCGAGCGTCACCAGCTTGGCATCCACCGCCTCCACCTCGGGAACCTCGTCCTCGAGGATTCTGACACCCACGTTCTGCTGACGGTCCAGGACCTCGAGCAGCTCCAGGGCTCTTCGTCCCCGACGCCGCCGCTGGAGATCCTGGGCGTCGGCGATGGACTGGATCTCGTCGAGCACGAAACGGGGAACCAGCAGATCGCCCGTGAGCAGACCCGACTGCACGATCTCCAGGATTCGACCGTCGAGCACCGAACTGCTGTCCACCAGGGCGGCGGCGTCCGAGTACTCCTTGCCCAGGGAACGGGCGCTGGACAGGGTCGTGGGGGTCAACCCGACGAGACCGAACAGGTCCCGGCTGCGGGACAGGCCCAGTCGCCAGCCGGTGGCTCCACCCACCCAGGTGGTCAGGGCGGCGAGGGGAATCCCCCAGTCCCGACTCAGAGCGAGAATCATGGGGATACCCATCAGGGCTCCGACCAGGGTGAACACCACCGCGAAGAAGGCTCCCGACAGCAGCTCGGCCGCCGAGTAGGCCAGGTCCCGGCTGTCCAGGCGACCCATGGCCCGGCTGAGACTGCGTCCGACCACACCCCCCAGCACGTATCCGATTCCCGCCCCGACCGTGGCCCCCAGCAGCTGGGCCATGTCGGTCTCACCCACCCCGCCCCCGAGGCGGTAACCCGCCGCGGTGAGGAAGACCACGATCATGAGACGCACGATTTCCACGAACATTTCGATCAGTCCTCGTGAGGGTGGTCGGGGTTCTCTTCGGGGCGGACGGCATCGGAAGTCGGCGCGACCGCGGCGACACGATGTTCCATGTCAGTCCCATCGGCCACCGCGCCCCCGATCCTGACCCCACGGTGACGAACTTCGCGGTGGCCCCCTCCCGGCTCGCCTCCCGTCGGCACCCCGATACCATCGGACGGATGGTGCCCAGAGAGTTGCTCGTGTCCGTGGAGATGTTCTCGTCGCTGAACAGCGACGAGGTCGATCGTCTGGTGGAAGAGGCCAGGGTCATCTCCCTGGAACGGAACCAGGTCCTGTTCCGGGAGGGGGACGAGGCCCACAATCTCTATGTGGTCGTGAACGGGCGCCTGGCCATGTCCCGGGCCTCCTTCGACAAGCGGGAATCCGTACTGGCCCTGATGGAGCCCGGCGATCTCTTCGGGGAGATGCCGATGTTCGACCACCGGGCCCGGAGCGCCGACGCCAAGGCTCTGGAGACGTCACGGGTCGTGGAGGTTCCCTACGAGCCCCTCCGCGATCTCTACCACTCCCGACCCGAGCTGCTCTGGGAGGTCGTGTCGCTGCTGGCCAACCGTCTGCGCTCGATGGACGACGCCCTGGCCGACACGATGTTCCTCGACGTCGCCGGGAGAACCGCCAAGCGCCTTCTCGAGCTGGCCGGCGACAAGGACTCCTTCCAGCTTCCCATCACCCAGGAGGAACTGGCCGGAATGGTGGGTGCGTCCCGGGAGAGGGTGAACAAGGCGATCTCGTCGTTCATCCGCCTCCACTGGCTCGAGCAGACCGACCGTACCTACCGGATTCTCGACCGGGCGGCACTCACCCAGCGTTCACGCTGATTCCCGCGTTCCGGGGAATCCCGCTCCGTCACCGGGTTCGGTTGTGCGGCAGGCGGGGTCGGTTTCCCCGGGATCGGGGGTCAGGGGTCAGACCTGACGCAACAGGCTGGCCTCGGACACCCGACGGATCCCTTCCTTGACCGCCTCGGCCTCGCTGCGGGAGATCCCGGCCTGGGCGGTCATGGCGTCGACGGAGGAATCGATGATCGCCGACAGGGTGCCGAAGGCGGAGATGATTCTCTCCCTGGCGTACTCCGAGGCCCAGGGGATCTGTGACAGCAGACGGTGGCCCCGGGGGCTGATCGGTGACCTCATGCCGTCGCCGTGGGGAAGTCGGGCCGCCTCGGCGATGTTCATGTCGTCGGTGACCTGGTCGAGTTCCAGCTCCTCGATCTCCTTGGCCACCTGGTCAACGGTGGTTCCATCGGTGGCGGAGTAGTCGCTGAGCAGGAGGGCCCTCAGGTTCCTGACGTCCTGCACCAGTTCCTCGAGCTGGAGGCGAACCAGACGACCGTCGACCCCCAGTTCGATGATCAGAGCCTCGATGTCACTGCCGATGCGATCCACCGTCTCCACCGACTGGAGTACGTCGATGACCTCGGTGATGGTCACCACGTCCTCGACCTCGAGGGTGGTCAGCTCCGCCGCCTGGCGGTCGAGACGGTCCCTCAGGCGGCCCAGGGTCTGCAGGGCCTGATTGGCCCGGTCCAGCAGCGAGCCCGAGCTGCGCAGGCGGTGCTTGCGGTCCTGGGAGTAGACCGTGATGACCCTCTGGCCCTCCGACACCGCTATGACCGCGACGTCGATCGAGCGGGCTATCCGCTCCGCCGTCCGGTGGCGGGTGCCGGTCTCGTCGGTGGGGATCCGGGGGTCGGGCACCAGATGGACATTGGCCCGGGCGATCCGGCCCGCCTCGGGGGCCAGGATGATCGCCCCGTCCATCTTGGCCAGTTCGGAGATCCGCTGGGGGCTGAAGGCGGCGTCGAGGAGGAAACCCCCCGAGCAGATGTTGAGAACCTCCGGACCGTCGCCCAGAACGATGAGAGCGCCCTTGTTGGCCTGGAGAATGCGGTCCAGTCCCTCACGCAGCGGCGTCCCGGGGGCCACCGTCGCCAGCACCCTGAGTAGCGGATCCACGGTCACCATGAACCCCGATGCTACCGGTCAGACCCTCCGGCCCACGAAGGACTCCCGCCACCTCGAGGCCCGCGGCCAGGCTGTCGACGACCAGCACCCGGCAGGTGGAGTCGTCGTCATCCCCCCGGGGCGGGGCGATGACCCGGTCGAATCCGAGCCGGACCGCCTCCCGGATCCGGGTCCCCGAACCCCTCACCGCCCTCATCTCGCCCCCGAGGCCGATCTCACCGAAGGCCAGGGTGTCGGTGGTCACCGGCCAGGACGTCAGGGCCGAGACCACGGCCAGGGCCAGGGCCAGATCGACGGCGGGCTCCCCGGCCGTCACCCCACCGACAGCGGAGACGTGGATGTCGTGACGGGCCAGACTCACCCCGACCCGCTGTTCCAGAACCGCCAGGACCATGGCCAGACGCCGGGGGTCCACGCCCTGGGTGACCCGACGGGGTCCCCCGGCGTCCACCGGGCGCGAAACCAGGGCCTGGATCTCGACCAGAACGGTGCGGGACCCCTCCAGAAGAGGGACCACGATGGAACCCGGAACCCCGGGCGACCGGTCGGCCAGCAGGGTGCGGCTGGCGTCGGTGAGCTCGACGAGGCCTCTCTCGCCCATCCGGAGGAGACCGACCTCTCGAGTGGATCCGAAACGGTGCTTCACCACCCGCAGGGTGCGCAGGTCTTGCTCGCGATCGCCTTCGAACGTCAACACGGTGTCGACCATGTGCTCCATGGACCGCGGCCCGGCCAGGCCGCCCTCCTTGGTCACGTGACCCACCAGGATCACCGCGGTGGCGCGCTCCTTGGCCAGTCGCACCAGCCTGGCCGTCACCTCCCTCACCTGGGGGACACTCCCCTGGCTGGAGGGAAGACCGGCGTCGACGACGGTCTGCACCGAGTCCACGATCAGGACCTGGGGTTCGATCGAGCGGCACTCCGCCTCGACCGGGTCGATCTCGGTGAGGGCGGCCACCCTCACCCCCTCTGTCGCCAGGCCCAACCTCCCGGCCCGACCCCCCACCTGCTCCGCCGACTCCTCGGCACTGATGTAGAGGACCCTGCTCCCACCGGAGGCCATGAGTGCCGCCAGCTGCAGCAGCAGGGTGGACTTGCCTATCCCGGGCTCACCTCCGACCAGGGTCACCGATCCGGGGACCAGCCCCCCACCCAGAACCCGGTCCACCTCGCCGATGCCGGTGGAGGTGGCCACCGCCGCCTTACCGGAGAGTTCGGACAGCGGAACCGACACCGCCGGGCCACCCGGCATCCGGACCGGGGTCGTAGGCACCGACGTCTCGGCCAGGGTGTTCCACTCACCGCACTCCGGACAACGACCGGCCCACTTCGGGCTGACGTGGGAACACCCCGCGCACACGTATCGGATCCTGGGTTTCGCCATGGATCCAGGATCACACGGGGGTGGGACATCCCCGCCGAACGAGCCCCACCGACGGAACGGGCCCGGGACCGGGTGACCACGAACACCCGTCGCCACCGATAGCGGCACTGCTACCGGTCACCGGCCGAACCGGTCCGGGACCGGGTGGCCACGAAGACGCCGACGAGCAGTACCAGGGCCCCGGCCCAGGCGAACCCCACCATGCGGAAGGCCCTGGGTACATCGGATCGGAGTTCGTCGGCCCGGGCGGCCGCGGCCAGGGCCCCGGGGTCCTCCACC
>DRKF01000432.1 GCA_011051915.1 Acidimicrobiales bacterium
AGGGTGTCGGTGCCGATGCCGTCGGTGACGGTGAGGGTGACGGTGTAGGTGCCGGGGTTGGTGTAGGTGTGGGTGGGGTTCTGGGTGGTGTCGGTGGTGCCGTCGCCGAAGTCCCAGGTCCAGCCGGTGGGTGATCCCGTCGACTCATCGGTGAAGCTCACGACCAGGGGTGTCGGGCCGGCGGTGGTGTCGGATGTGAACGCCGCGGTCAGCGGCTGGGGTGCGATGACCTGGACCAGGTCGGTCTGGACGAGGGTGTCGGTGCCGATGCCGTCGGTGACGGTGAGGGTGACGGTGTAGGTTCCGGGGTTGGTGTAGGTGTGGGTGGGGTTCTGGGTGGTGTCGGTGGTGCCGTCGCCGAAGTCCCAGGTCCAGCCGGTGGGTGATCCCGTCGACTGATCGGTGAAACTGGTCGTGACCGGCGCCTCGCCGGACACGGGGGAAGCCGTGAATCCGGCCGCGAGCACCTGGCCGCCACCGAGCTGGTCCTGCATGTGCCAGTAGGTCTTGGACACGTTGTCGGTGGACACGACGACCAGGCCGCCGCCGGTGGACACGAGTTGCTTGGTCGAGGTGGCGTCGTTCATGTCGTCGGCGTCGGCATCGAACATCACCGCCTCGAGGGGGCCGAAGTTGGGGGCGGCGATCGGCGACGTCGACTGGTAGGTCTTGCCACCGGCGACGTCGGACACGAAGAAGTGCAGGAGATTCTGGCTGGTGTCGACCACCACGATCGGCCGGGTCTTGTTGTCGGCCCCGTCGGTGACCTCGAACATCGACCAGGCCCCGGCCGTGCTCCGCTTCAGCAGCATGGTTTCGGGGGAACCGTTGGAGTCGAAGCTGGTCTTCACCGCGGCGAAGACCTCACCGGCGTAGGTGGCCAGGTTGATGTGGTCGTCGGAGAAACTGGAACCGTTCGAGATCGTCTCGAAGGTGAACACGCCGTCGGCCGCGGTGTCGTCGTGCACGGCGAAGTGGAAGGAGTCGTCGCCACTGGACTGGTTGCTCCACATGATCCCGATACGGTTCCCGCCGAAGGCGATGATGCTGCTGATGTCATCGCTGACCACGGCCGCGCCCGAGCCGCCGGCCACCGTGGTCAGGGCGGTCGGGGTGTTCCAGTTGAAGTCGTCGCAGGTGGCGGCGCACACCGTCTGATTGACGTACACGGTGTTGTCCTGGGTCCAGGTCGCCCAGAGCTGCCCGGTGGAGTCCTTGTCGATCACCAGGGTCTCGGTCTTGTAGTCGTTGATCACGGCGGAGCCGTCGAGGGAGTAGGAGCGGGTGCCGGAGTCGTAGGAGAATCTCTTGAGGGTGGCGGGGAAGCCCGCGGCGGGGCTCTTGGAGAACTTGTGTGATGCCACGTAGAGCTTGGTGCCGTCCCACAGGACGTCCTGGCGGTAGTTCTTGTCCGATTCGGTCACGGTGCCGGTGTCGATCCAGGTCTGGGTGGCCGGATCCAGCATGTGGATCGTGAAGTCCGAGGCCCCCACCGACCACATCGACGCCCACCAGCGATCGTCGTTGAACCAGAGCTTGCTCTCGGGCTTTTCGGCGCTGGGATGGGGCGGTCCGACTCCCAGATAGCTGTTGCCCTCGACTCCCACGTCTCCGGGTGCCGCCGCCACTCCACCGGCCGTGAGCATCAGCAACGCTACGACCAGAGAGAGGAGAAGCCCGGTCCGGGAAAGACCCGAATTCGGCTTGATACTGCCCATGTTGTGTCGTCCCTTCGCCGAGAAACCCTGACCCGATGCCGGGCCCGCCCCGGTTTCCCGCTCGATCCGCCCTCGCTCGATCCGCCCCGGCCTCCCTGATGAAGATCGTGCTGAACACAGAACGTGTCTGGTCACAATAATCACACCAACCTCACAATTCAACCGCGGATTGTGAATTTCGGGGCGGCGGGAATGCCCTGCCGTCGGGAGCGGGCCGGAGCACTCGCCGGCCCGACCCGGGCGACTGTCTCATGATCCAGACTCCTGAGTTGCACAGGGCGAGTAGGGCCCAGTAGTAGCGCTGATAGGAGAGCTGGAGGAAAATGGCGGTCAGGAGATAGGCCAGCAGAGCGAAGGCAAGGCCCGCGGCCATCATCTCCTGGTCCATATCCGCGCCTCGGGCCAGTCGTGAGAGCCTCATGAGGGCTGCAACGGTGTAGCCATTCAGGAGAAGGAAGGCCGACAGCCCCAGAAGTCCGAGATCGGCGGCCATTTCCAGATAGAGGTTGTGGGCCCTGCGGTTGGTGTCCAGGTACCTGATGCCGAGCTTGTTGGCTTCGATCCGGGAGTAGTCGCGGAAGAATCGATCGGGACCGACTCCGACCCAGGGGTGGGCCAGGAAGGTGTTCCAGGCCGCGAGGTTCTCCGTGGCCCGGCCGCGGACCGCGCCGTCGGCCTCCCGATTGTCGGTCTGGGTGGCCTGGTCCACGTTTCCCAGTGAAGCCAGCCGGGTGGTGAAGTCCGGCGAGACCAGACTCATCGTGGCCACCATTACCACGAAGATGGTCACGAGCTGTCTGACGGGAATGAACTTGGCGGCCGCCAGACCCAGAACGAGGACCGCGGTGGCCACCACTGCCGCCCGGGAGAAGGTCAACAGCACTCCGGCCAGGATCACGAAGGTGCATCCCAGGGCTATGAGGCGAAGCTTTCGCGAGGCCTCGGCCCGATATCGGAAGTACGCCAGAGGCACGACGACCAGCAGGATCTGGGCGTAGCGGTTCTGTTCACCGATCGGTCCGGCGAGCCGCGTGCGGAGAACCTTCGTGGCCCCGGGGTCGGCGATGTTGAAACCCCCTTCGCTCACCTGGGCCAGGCCACCGAAATTGTTCGAATAACTGTGGGTGGCCTCCTGGAGCACCGAGATGACTGCCATGAAGGTGGCGGCCCCGATCAACACCCATATGACTTCTCGCAGGAGTTCCCTGGTTCTCACCGCATTGCTCAGAAGGACGAAGAGGATCAGGCCTTCCAATACGAATGAACCAACAACCCCCAGAGTCTCGGCCGTGGCTCTTGAAAAGGCGCTGGCGATCAACATGGCGGCCAGGTACGCCAGGATGAACGGTGTGGCCAGAGTCATGACCAAGGGGGCGCGGTCTATGACCAGATACCGAATCAGAGGAATGGCCAGTATGAAGACGAAGGTCGATGCCAGAATCGAAGGGACGCCGTGGAACTGTGACGCCACGACCAGAATGTTCGTGTAGAAGACGAAGAAGAAGACCAGTGTGGCGGTGTCGGTTCTTCGAAGAGTGCGGGCCATCGCCAGGAACAGGACACCCAGCGCCAGGATCGGCACGGGACCTGCGGCGTAGATCACGAACCCGAGATCGACAATGGCGAGAGTGGCGCCGGCGGCGAGGACGATCCGGTCGTCAGCGGTGGCGGGAGAGCCGGTCATGGGAGCCCCGGGCTGCGATGGGGGGTCCAGGTGGTGATCCGGCGACCGGTCACGACATCCCACAGCGCCAGCAGGGCCGCCGTGTTGACCATGGCCAGGTAGGAACACGCCGCCACCGGCCCGAACCTTCCCAGCCGGCGGCCGGAAACGAGATGTCCGAGGAGTGCCGCCAACACGAACCCGGTCTCGGCCAGCAGCACCGGAATGAACAGCCAGGTTCCCCGCCAGACCAGCGGGGCGGTGATCATCACGACCAGAGCCGGGATCACCATCAGGCGGCGGAGGACCTTGTGGGTCCACAGCTGCAGGGAGTAGAAGCCGTGGACCGCGGGGTTCAGCAGACGTCGCCTGAGCAGCACGCCCCGCAGGCCCCTTGTCATCACCCGGCGCTTGCGACCGAACTCGGCCGCCGTTTCGTTGGCCGGCTGCTCGAAAGCCACCGCGTCGGGTGCGAACACCAGCCGCCGGCCTTGTTCGATCACGCCCGTGGACACCGCGAAGTCATCGGTCACGCCCTCCGGTACTCCACGGAACAGGCTGCGGCGTACCGCGTAGAGGGCCCCGGTGGCCGAGATGGTGTGCCCGGCGTCGCTCTCGGCCTGCTTCAGTCGGCGTTCGAGATTCCAGAAGACCTGTTCGCCCTCGGTACCCGGATCACCTTCGAAGTACACCTGATTCCCAGCCACGCCACCCACGGCGGGGTCGGCGAAGGGGCTCACGAGATGCCTCAGGGCATCGGGCCGGAGAATGCTGTTGGCGTCGGTGAAAACCAGGATCTCGGCACTCGAGCGTTGCACGGCCTCCTCGAGGGCTCTGGCCTTCCCGACCCGTGGGAGATCGAGAACCTCGATGGCCGGCCTGCCGTCGCGGGCCAGTCGTCGGGCGGAGTCGACGGTGGCGTCGGTGGAACCGTCGGAGGCGACGATGATCTCCACCAGTCCGACCGGGTAGTCCACCGCCGCCAGATTCTGGAGTTTCGCGGGTAGCGAGGCGTCCTCGTTGTGGGCGGCGATGATGATACTGAGACCCGGCGTGACGTCACCGGTGGCGAATGGTCGCGGTCGAACCCGGGCCCGGATCACGAGAATCGACGGAAACACCAGGAGGGTCCAGACCAGGGTCGCCACCGCGGCCCAGAAGAACGCCCCGGCGATCATGCGCCGGCCCCCGCGGTCAGGAGGTCGTGCAGGATCCGGGCGTTCCGTCGGGAGTCGAAACCGGACAGCACCGTCTGTCTCCCGCGGTCTCCGAGCTCGCGTCGGAGGTCGGGTTGTCGGTGAAGTCTCACCAGGGCCCGGGCCACGGCCTTCACATCCCCGGGTTCGGTGAGGATGCCGTTCACCTCGTCCTCCACCAGCTCGGGTATTCCCGAGAGGCGACTGGTCACCACCGGTCGGCCGGCGGCCATGGCCTCCATGAGAACCACGGGGATTCCCTCCCGGCGGCCCGAGGTGGTGGGAACACTGGGTGCCACGAGTACGTCACACTCCCGAACCCGGCGGGCGACCTCGCCCGAGACGGCCCGTCCGATGAACTCCACCGAGGCGGAGATCCCCAGCTCCCGGGCCCGGTTCCGCAGGGCACCGAGATCGGGACCGTCGCCGATGAAGGTGCAGTGGAACGCGATGCCCTCGCCGTTCAGCCGGGCGAGGGCTTCGAGCAGTACTCCCTGGCCCTTCACCTCGTGGAGGGTCCCGACACACAGAACCTCCAGTGTGTGGCCGTCACCGTTCGATGGCTCCGGGTCGGGGGGTGAGAACAGCTCGGTGTCGACACCACAGTGGACGACCCGGACCTTGTCGGCGATCCCGGGTCCGCAGTCGTGGATGATCAGGTCCCGATTGTCCTGCGAGACCGCCACCACGAACTCGGCTTCCGCGACCTTCAGCGGCAGCATGGTGCGATCGACGTGGAGGTCGGACCCGTGGGCGGTGAAGCTGAAGGGAATCCCGACCAGGCCCTTGATGATCAGGCCGGCGGTGGCCGGATGGGTGGCGAAGTGGCAGTGGACGTGGGTGACACCCTCGGACTCCATCGTCCGGGCGATGTGCACCACCCTGGGAATCAGCGCAGCGGTCCTGACGAGGAACCGGCGGCTGGGTCGGGCGGAGCGCAACGCCCCGGCCAGGGTGCCGAGGTAGGCCCGGGGCCGGTGACGTATGAACCACAGGTGGCTGAGAAGCATCCGCCACGAGACGAGCGGCACGAAATGGGCGCGATCGACCCAGGGAATCGCCTGGGGATGGACCGTGGGTCCGCGTTCGCGGATCAGTGGATACAGCTCGACGGACAACCCCGAGCTCTCCACCGCGATCATCTCCGAGAGGATGAACGTCTCGCTGATCTTGGGGAACCTCGACATCACGTAGGCGATCGAAGGCGCTGC
>DRKF01000433.1 GCA_011051915.1 Acidimicrobiales bacterium
TCACCCTGAATCGTGGCCACTATGTCGCGAAGCTGGCCGTCGCGATTCTGTTCCAGGGCGGCCACCAGGGCCCCGTGGCCCTGATACGTCTCGTCGAGACGGTCGAGGTCGAACAGCTCGTCCTCAATGTCGATCAGTTCCCGACCCCGGCTGACGAAGTGGCGACGCAGGACCAGCCCCATCGGATCCCGACCGGTGGCCCGGTAGAAGGCCTCCGCCACCGGGGCCCGCCAGTCGACGACGACCGGCTCCTGGTGTTCGTCGGCCACGGCCAGCCGCCCGATGTGGAACCTCTCACCGGACTCGGTGTCGATCCGGCCGAAGATCAGCGAGGCGGAACCCAGCTGGAGGCGGCTCAGCCGGTTCAGGATCTGCTCCTCGATCACGTCCCTCTCGTAGCGGGCCTGGGTCGTTCCCCCCCGCCCGACCTCGACCATCGATCTCAGGTTCACGGCCCGCAGGCGCGCCTGTTCGAGGTACTCATAGGCACGGTCGATGTAGGCCTGCTCCGATTCGAGGTCGGGGTGTCTGCTCAACGGATCAACCCGTTCGGGCCGGAAACCCGATGCCCGAATCGCATTGCATCACGCCTCACGGTCGACCTCTGCTCCCGGTTCGTCTGTCTGGCGGGCCGGTGACCCTTCCGTCCGATCCGATGTCGGCGCGGGAACCACCCGTGGCGGCCGGGCGGCCCTCACCCTCGATATGGACAGCTCAACAGCCTACCGGCGAGGAGACCTCCCCAGACCCTCGCCCGAGGGCCTGATCCGGTCCGGGGACGACCCGATCGGCTGTACACGCACCTCCACATCCGCTGTGGGTCCGGGGGCGGTAGCGTTTCGGGTCATGACCCCCGGCAAGTCCGCAGCCCGATCGGCCCCGGTCCGAACCACCGGCTCGGCGCTGGGCCCCGATCACCCCTCCCACCGTCTGGTGGACAGCCCCTATCTCCGGGCCTGCCGGGGTGAACGGCCGTCCCGGGTCCCCGTGTGGTTCCAACGACAGGCCGGACGCTCCCTGCCCGAGTACCGGTCGTTGCGGCGGGAGGGCAGCATTCTGGACACCATCGCCGATCCCGAGCTCAGCGCCGAGATCACCATGCAGCCGGTGCGCCGGTACGGGGTCGACGCCGCCATCCTCTACTCCGACATCGTCGTCCCGCTCCAGGCCATCGGCTTCGGGGTCGACGTGGTGCCCGGCGTGGGGCCGGTCATCGACCGTCCCTTCGAGACCGAGGCGGACCTGGACCGGCTCCGTCCGGTGGAACCCGACGTCGACCTGGCCCATGTCGAGGCCACGGTACGCATCCTCGTGGATGAACTCGATGTTCCCCTGATCGGCTTCGCCGGGGCTCCGTTCACCCTCGCGTCCTATCTGGTCGAGGGCCGTCCGTCACGCACCTACGGACGGACGAAGGCTCTGATGCTGGACAACCCCGGGTTGTGGCACCGCCTGATGGATCGCCTCGCCGATCTGTCCGTCGCCTCCATCCGGTCCCAGGTGCTGGCCGGGGCCAGCGCTCTGCAGCTGTTCGACAGTTGGGCCGGGGCCCTCTCCCCGCGTGACTACGCCGAGTTCGTGCTGCCCCACTCCCGACGGATCTTCAACGAGCTCTCGCCCCTCGGAGTACCGATGGCCCACTTCGGCGTCGGCACCGGCGAGTTGCTGTCGATGTTCGCCGAGGCCGGAGCCACCGTGGTGGGAATCGACTGGCGGATTCCCCTCGACGAGGCCCGCCGCCGGACCGGAGGGCAGGTCACCCTTCAGGGCAATCTCGATCCCGCCGTCTGTCTCGCCTCGTGGCCCACCGTCGCCCGCAGGGTTCGGCGCATCCTCCAGGACAATGACGGGCACCCCGGCCATGTGTTCAACCTGGGCCACGGGGTGCTCCCCGAGACCGATCCGGACATCCTCCGCCGCGTCGTCGAGCTGGTCCACCAAGAGGGTCCGGCCTCGAACGGCGACTGAGGTGGTCGAACCCCGCGGAGGTGCCACAGCCTCCGGCCGCGACGCGAACCACGGCTCCACCGGCCCGACCACGGTGGTCCGGATCCACCGCGGACCCCAACTCCCCGGCCGCGACGCGAACCACAGCTCCACCGGCCCGACCACGGTGGTCCGGATCCAACGCGGACCCCAACTCCCCGGCCGCGACGCGAATCACAGCTCCACCGGCCCGACCACGGTGGTCCGGATCCAACGCGGACCCCAACTCCCCGGCACCGGGGCGGCCTGGCGATGACAACGCCCCACGTGACGATCATTGGCGGGGGCCTGACCGGTCTCATCGCCGCCTACCGGCTGGTCACCGGACCGGTGCCGGTCCGGGTCATGGTCGCCGAGGAGTCACCCCGACTGGGGTCGGAGGTCCGGTCGATCACCCTGGGATCGGTTGTGATGGAGCTGGGTCTGGATCCCCAGGCGGACCTCGCCGGCCTCATCGGCCCCACCGGGGTGTCCGCTTCCTCCGGATCCGAAGCCACCGCCTCGGCCCTGATCGAGAGGCTGGGGATCGGCCACGAGCTGATCATGGAACCCGAGCGGCGGCGCCACATACTGCTCAGAGGGTCCCTGCGGCCGGTTCCCGAAGGCACCATCGAGGGTGTTCCCCTGCATCTGCGACCGGTGGCGGAGAGCGGGCTGATCTCCCCGGCCGGTCTCGCCCGGGCGGGTCTGGACCGTGTACGGCCCGACGACTGGCCCGGTACCGACGAGAGTGTGGGCGAGCTGGTCACCCGCCGACTGGGGCGCGAGTTCGCCACCAATCTCGTCGAACCACTGGTCGGCACCCCCTTCGCCACTGGTATCTGGGACCTCAGCGCGGGGGCCGCCACCCCGGCCCTGGCCGCGGCGGCACGGAGGAACCGCAGTCTCATCGCGGGACTGCGGGCCACCACCCAGGACAAGGCCGACACGGGACGGCTCCAGGGCACCCTGCGACGGGGCCTTCGCTCCCTGGTCGACCGTCTGGTCGACTCGCTGTCCGACCAGGATCTCCGGACGGGCACCCGGGTTCTCGCAATCGAGCCCGTGGACGGGCCGGGAGGAGCCTACGAGGTGATCCTCGGTGACGGCTCACGGGTGGAGTCCGACCGGATCGTGATCGCCCTGCCCGCGGCTGGGGCCGCCCGCCTGGTCGCGCCACGATGCCCCGATGCCGCCCGTACTCTGTCGTCGGTCGGATACGCACCGACCGCCACGGCAGTACTGGCGCTGGCCCCCGGATCGATTCCGGGAGTGGCACCGACTCCGGAAGGCGACAGATCCGATCATCCCCGGAGCAGAGAACCCATGAACGGGTCGCTCACATCAGACATCGCCCTGCCGTTCTCCGATGGCCGGCTGAGCACGAGAGTCGGGGTGCGGTCCGCGACCGGACCGGCCGAGCCGACCGTGGTCCGGATCATGGCCGGTCATCTCGGTGACGACCGCTGCACCCAACTCGACGACGACGAACTGGTCGACGTCCTCGCCGGGGAGCTCTCCACCATGTTCGGTTTCGAGGGTCCGATCCACGAGTGGCACGTCAACCGTCGCTACGAGGAGTTCCCCCTGATGGCTCCCGGCCACCGCTCCCGCCTGGGCAGGATCCTCGCCGAGATCCGCACGAACCTGCCGGGGGTGGAGTTGGCCTCTCTCGCCTTCGAGGGCACGGGGCTCTCCGCCCACATTCGACGGGGCACGGCGGCCGCCGAGGCCCTGGCCGACCAGCTCCCCCGGCCATGACCGGCCCGGGCCCGTCACGGGCAGGGAACGCGGTCGGGGGTGGTCTCCCCGTCGTCGACACCGCTCGGACTCCCAGTGGGGCGAGCCGCCTGGCGCGCCCGCTGCTGCTCGCCTCGGCCGGTGTGGTCACGGCCCTGTCCCTCCCACCCTGGGGGTTCTGGCCCCTGGGCCCGCTCGGGTTGGCGGCGGGGATCCTCCTGATCACCCACGAGATCCTCCCGTCGGGGGACCACGAGGTCTCCGGGGCCCCCGAACACCGGTACAAGAGACGGTTCAGCGCCGCCTGGGCCTACATGGCCGCCTATTTCGTGGTGAGTCTGGCCTGGATGACCGAACTCACAGCCCCCGGGTTCCTGATATCGATCCCGATCGAGGCGGCCATCATGGCCCTTCCCCTGGCCCTCGTGCCCCGGAATCGGGCCGCACTGGTCCTGGCCCCGGCGGCCCTCGTGGCCGGGGAGGCATGGCGTTGGGTGATCCCCTTCGGCGGTGTCCCCATGGGGAACCTGGCCATGGGCCAGGTCGGTGGACCGCTGCTGCCGGTGGCTCGGATATCGGGATCACTCGGTCTGATCGCCTTCGTGGCCCTCCTGGCCGCGGTGATCGTCGTCCTGTACGGCGGTGACCGGGTGGGAGCCGCGATCGGAGTGGGCGCGGCGGTGGCGTTCCTCCTCCTCGCCGGTCTCGCACCGCGGGGGTATCGCGTCGGTTCGGCGCCGATGGCCGCCGTCCAGGGCGGCGGCCCGCTGGGGACCCATGCCGTCAATTCCGACCTCGGCACCGTGTTCGAACGTCAGATGGCGGCCATGAGCGACCTCGAGCCCGGCGTGATGGCGGTCTGGCCCGAGAGTGCGGTGACCGTCGACGGTCCCTTCGTCGACTCCCCCGCTGCCCGGGTGCTGTCGGACCTGGCCGTGTCGGGCGGGCGTTCCCTCGTGGTCGGTGTCACCGAGCGGGTCGTGGGTGAGAAGACGTTCCGAAACGCGGTCGTGGTGATCGAACCCGACGGGACCATCGACGAACGCTACGACAAGGTTCATCTGGTTCCCTTCGGCGAGTATGTGCCTCTCCGCTCGGTGATCGATCGCTTCGCCGATCTGAGCCTCATTCCCCGTGAGGCGATTCCGGGCCAGGGCCCCGGGGTCGTCGGCACCCCGATCGGCCCGGTCGGAGTGGCGATCAGCTTCGAGATCTATTTTCCCGACCGGGTTCGCAGCGGGGTTCTCGAGGGAGCCAGGGTGGTGACCAACCCGACCCTGGCCTCGAGCTACACCACGACACTCGTACCCGAGCAGAGCCTGGCGTCGGCCCGGCTGAGGGCCGTGGAAACCGGAAGATGGGTGGTCCAGTCGTCGACCACGGGGTACTCCGCCATCGTCGACGCCGAGGGAACGGTGATGGGCCGGACCGGGCTGGAGAAGCCCGGCGTGGTGTCCGCCGACGTGGAGCTCCGGGACGGACTCACCTGGGCCGTCCGAGCGGGGAAGCTGCCGATCTCGGTGCTGGCGATGGTCGCTCTGCTACTGGCCGCGGTCGACTCCTCCCGATGGAGATGGCGCCGCCGCGGCCCGGGCCCGGAAACCGGTTCCGGTCCCGACGCCGTTCTCACCGGCTGACCCCCCGATGGGTCCGATCGGCGGACGCGGTCCGGGTCCCGACGCCGTTCTCACCGGCTGACCCCCCCGATGGGTCCGATCGACGGACGCGGTTCCGGTCCCGAAGGGGCTCTATGGTGATCCGAGCCCAGAGCGAGGGGGATCCA
>DRKF01000434.1 GCA_011051915.1 Acidimicrobiales bacterium
TAGTGGTGCTCGTCGTCGGCGTCGACGACGGTCACGATCCAGTCCTCGTCGAGCTTCCTGCGGAGCTTGTTCGCGGCCATGGTTCCGGCCGCGCCGGCTCCGAGCACGAGAAGCCGTCTTACCATCAGATACCTCCGACTCTTTGCCGGTCGGGGGCCTGTCTGGGGCCTCACCCGGCCGGACCGTGATTGAGCGAGGGGGGCCGCTTCCTGGGGGGAGGCTGTCCGCCTATCCCCTTTCTACGGCTTTGTACGGGGTTTTCACAGGGGACTTTTGGCCCCGCGTGGGGAACTTTGTCCCCTGCGACTGTGACATTCCCGACAGTGGGCCGACCCTGCTGGTGGATGGGCCAAGTGCTGTGCGGTGGGGTGGTGTCGCCGGTCGGATCCCGAGGGGGGAGGGGGTGGAGTGGCGGTGGGTCGGGTGTTGAGTGGCGTGGTGGTGTCGCCGGTCAGATCCCGAGCTCGGCGGCGGCCAGAGCTGTGCCCTCGACCCGGGCGGCGATCTTGGCGAAGGCCAGATCGCGGGCGGTGGAGATGTCGTCGGCGAAGGGCGAGAAACCGCAGTCGTCGGTGGTTCCGAGTTGTTCGAGGGGGATGTACTGGGCCGCCCTCAGGATGCGCTCGCGGACCAGTTCCGGGCTCTCGATCTCGGGGTCGATCGGGTCGATGACACCGATGAACGCCCTCTGGCCGGGACGGATGTTCTCCCCGATGATTCCCAGCACCCGGTCGGGGTCGCTCTCACTGGCGAGTTGGATGTAGAAGTTCGTGGCGTCCAGTCCGAAGAGCGCAGGCAGCAGCCCGGCGTAGTCCACGTCGGAGCTGTGAGCGGAGTCGTGGTCCCCTCCGGGGCAGGTGTGCACGCCGAGCCGGGGACGGTCCTCGGGTCCGAAGTTGGCGAAGACGGCGTTGTTGATGGCGATGAAGGCGTCCAACAGGCCTCCGGAGGGATCCAGCTTGAGAGCCAGCCGTCCTTCGGTGAAGTCCATCTGTACGTTGTGGGCTCCGGCGTCGAGGCTGCCCCGGATGTCACGGGTGACCTCGTTGACCACATCGGCGTTGAACTGCTCCTGGGAGTAGCCCTCCAGGCCATGGGGCGGGTAGAGCAGGCTCATGGCCGAGGCGGAAATTACCGCCTGCTTGACCGGAACGTGGGCCATTTCCAGGGCCGGGCGGAGGAACGACTCCGAGTAGACCTGATAGCGAAACGGCCCCTCGGAGATCGCGGGCAGTTGACGGACGTGGCCGTCCTCGAAGGGGATCTCGACCCCGTCGGGGGAGAGGGACTCCAACCCGGCCAGGGGATAGGTGGCGAAACTGGGCTTGCTCTGCTCCCCGTCGCTGATCACCGGAGAACCGGTCGCTTCGAGGCGGGTGATCGTGTCGCTGAGGGCGGCGTCGTAGGCCTCGGCCAGAGCGGACCCCGACAACTCGCCCTTCTGGGCCCGATCGATGGCGTCGAGGAGTTCGAGCGGACGTGGGATCGAACCCACCTGTTCTGTTGGAAGAGACATGTCTCGACCATATGCCGATCCCCGGCCTTATGTCGTCGATTGTGGCGTCGAGGGGCTCAGCGGGAGCGAGAGGTGGTTTCGTGTTGATCTCGAGGTCGTCGGCTGAGCAGTCGTCCCGGTGGTCGGTCCCGGTGGGCGGAGGAGGGAGACGACCGGCCCGGCCCGGTCGATCCTGGTCGTCGCGTCCGGCCCTGGAGAAGCTCAGGCCGGCCCCGGTGTCGGTACGGGCGCCTCAGGCGTGGCAACATGACCGGCGATGACTGGATGCCGGCGAGGCGGAGAAGCAGGTCGGTGAGAATAGGCGTCAATCTGCTGTGGTTACGGCCCGGACAGGTCGGGGGTACCGAGACCTATGCCGTGAGCCATATTCGGGGCCTCGCCGATCAGCGTCCCGAGGGCCTCGAGTTCACCTTCTTCGTACTGCCTTCCTTCGCCGAGGCCCATCCGGATCTGGCCGCCCGGGTCGAGTGGGTACCGGCGCCGGTCTCGGGCCGGTCGCAGGGGGTTCGGGTGGCGGCTGAAGCCAGCTGGTTGGCGGCCCAGAGCAGGAGACGGGCGCTCGACGTCGTACACCACGTGGGCGGCACGATTCCCGTTGTTCGCGGGGCCCGGGCGATCGTCACCGTGCACGACGTTCAGTACCTCGAGCATCCCGAGTACTTCAGCCCGGCCAAGCGGGCCTTCCTGTGCCGTCGGGTCCCGGCGGCGATCAAGGGCTCCGAACTGGTCCTGGTCCCCACCGAGTTCACTCGTCGTGAGGTCATCGACCGCCTGGGTGCGACACCCGAGCGGGTTCTGGTGGTACCGCCCGGGTTCGAGGGCGTGACCCAGGCCATCTCCCAGCGCACCCACCACGACGCCGAGGTCCCGACCTTCGTTTACCCGGCCCTCACCCATCCCCACAAGGACCACGGTGTCGCCATCGGGGCCATGGCCGTGCTCCGCGAACGGGGCATCGACGCCCGCCTGATTCTCACCGGGAGCCCCGGCCGGGCCGACCAGGGGGTCAGGGAGCTCATCGAGGAACTCGATCTCGGGGACCGGGTCGAGGTCCGGGGTCACATCCCCCGGGTCGAGCTCGACGCCGCCCTCGATGAGTCCGTGGCCCTGGTCTACCCCTCCCGCTACGAGGGATTCGGCGCCGCTGCGGTGGAGGCGATGTCCCGGGGAGTGCCCGTGCTGGTGGCCTCGGGGACCGGAATGGCCGAGGTGGTGGCCGAGGCCGGAATGCTCCTGCCCCCCGGCGACCCCCGTGAGTGGGCGACGGCCATGGCTGCTCTGA
>DRKF01000435.1 GCA_011051915.1 Acidimicrobiales bacterium
CACTGAACATCGCGGGGCCCTGGTGCTCGTCGGTGCCCAAGCCGTCTACCTCCACACCGACGAGATCACCCTGTCGTTCTCGGCCAGCTACACCACCGACGCCGACCTCGCCATCGACCCGACCACACTCGCCGAGACACCGCCCTGAACCCCTCCGGGTTTATCGGAGGCTGGGTTGTTTGAGTCCGGCCTGGTGGGCTGGGCTCTTCTGACGGTGGTAGTTGGCTTCGTATTCGGCGGGTGGGATGTCCCCGATGGGTTCGAGGAGTCGGCGGTGGTTGTGTCAGTCGACCCATTCCAAGGTGGCGTACTCGACGTCGTCGAGGCCCTTCCGGGGGCCTCGCCGGTGGATGGCTTCGGTCTTGTAGAGGCCGATGACCGACTCGGCGAGCGCGTGGTCGTAGCTGTCCCCGACCGAGCCGACCGACGGTTCGATCCCGGCGTCGGCGAGCCGTTCGGTGTAACGGATGCCGAGATACTGCGACCCGGCGTCGGAGTGATGAACCAGGCCGTCGACGTGACCGTCGAGAGGAGCCCAGATGGCCTGCTCCAACGCGTCGAGCGCCAGGTCCGTCCTCAGGCTTGTCGCCGCCCGCCGGCCGACGATCATCCGCGTCTCCACGTCGATGACGAACGCCACATACACGAACTCCGACCAGGTCGCCACATACGTCAGGTCTGCGACCCACAGCCGGTTCGGTGCCGTGGCACAGAAGTCCCGTCCGACGAGATCCCGGGGACGTGACAGCGTCTCGTCCGGGATCGTGGTGACCCGAAACGTCTTGCCTCGGGTGGCTCCCCGGAGTCCCATACGGCGCATCAGACGCCGTAGCGTGCACCTGGCCACCTCGATCCCTTCCCGACCCATCCTGCTTCCACACCCCCCTCACCCCATACACCTGATGGTTCTCCTCCCACACCCTGCGGATCTCACCCATCAACGCCTCGTCACAGCGCGCCCGGGCCCCAACCCCGATCCGGTTGGCGTCGCCGGCGCTGATACTCCACGTCAGGTGGACAGGCCGATCTCGACGATACGACAGATCGCTGTGACCCCCACTCCTTGCCATACTCATCGACGAAGGCCACCACCACCCCGGTCGGACCCCCGCCTGGGCGAACTACGCCGACGCCCCCCGGCAGAATCTCATTCGCCCAGCGCAGCTCCCGAACTTCCCGACGCAACTCGGCCAGCTCGGCCTCCTGCTGCGTCGTCAACCCCGGCCGCACCCCGGCATCCCGCTCGGCTCGACCCAACCCACCCCCGCAGTGTCTCGGGTGCACACCCGAACTTCGCCAAGATCGAACCGATCACCGCCCACTCCGAGGAATACTCCCCTCGATGCTCCACCACCAGACGCACCGCACACTCACGGACCTCCAGCGGACACCTCATTGATCTCGCCATGGCCCCATCCTCCCAAGGATCAGAGCCTCCGGGAAACCCGGGCGGGTTCACGGCGAGAAGCCTGGCGAACGGTGTCAATCTGGTGTGACCACCTCGACAGACGGAGAGAGGTGCCAGAACACACCGTCCGCGGCATCCGAACACAGCGTCGGTACCACAAGATGCTGCAGGAACGGGGCCGTCTCGATGACCTCGGCGCTCATCTCGCCGCCTCCGCCGACAACCGAATCGCCGTCGCGGACAACTGTCCCGTCGGGCATCACGACTTCGGGTGGGGGCCCGGGCTTCAGCACCGTCCCGGGAGGAAAGACCACTACGGACATCCCAGAGGGAGATGCGATCCACACACAGGGTGCGTCGACGTCGATGACCATCGTCCCTTCAATCAACGCCGCCATGTACGTATCGGGCGTTGTGGGATCGTCGTCCTGTGGCTCGGCTACGAGCAGCCACGAAGCGGCTGCGAGCGTCGTGGTCGGGGGCTGCGGTACTGCCGCGACATCGGGCGACGGAGCGTTGCCTGATCCTGTGAGTGTGCACCCGCCCGACAATGCCGCCAACGCCACCACAACGACGAATGCTTGGATGTTTATCGAACATACGACGCCGTGAAGGCCACGGTCGACTCCATGATTCATCGTGCCACAGCAATCGTGTCGATACCGTTGTCGTCCCAGTCGCCGGTGATCGGCGTGTCACCGGGGTTCCCATACGGAAGCGTTACGACCGAGCCGTTGTTGTTGCGCAGATAGAAGGTCTGGTTCGACGGACGATCTACCCCGATATCGTCAGCGCCTCCGTCCCAGTCACCGGTGAGCGGCTGGTCCCCGAACTCACCGAAATACAGCGCCGGTGCACCCTGTCGATAGAACCGGGCTTGCGACGGTCTGTACACTCCGATTTCGTCGACACCGTCGGAGTCCCAGTCACCGATGATCGGCTGGTCACCCGGGTTGCCGTCCTGGGTCGACGACAGGACTTGGCGATAGAACCGCTGGTTTGATGGGCGGTAGACGCCGACATCGTCATCGCCGTCACCGTCCCAATCTCCGGTGATGGGCAGATCTGTGCTGTCGATGCCGTAGGTGAACACTGCTTCGCCTTGGAGATCCCATTGCTGCGTGGCCGGGTAGTACACCCCCGGTTGGTCCCTGCCGTCACCGTTCCAATCGCCGCTGACCGGTATCCGCGGACTGGACGCGAAAGTTACGTCCACGGTGGTGGTGTACGAAGGGCTGGGGGTCCTTCCCAAAAGGTGATCACCGCGTCAGCCTCACGAGCACGTGTTGAGAGCGACCGTGAGGAGTGTCCTTCAACCGGGCGATCTCCGCCCGAGCGTCGGCCAAGGCGGCCTGCTCAGGCGTCTTCGACGACCGGCCCGGCCGGGACGCCGCCAACCCCCGCAACGCCGCCTCCCGGGCTGTCTTGACGATCCCCACCACCGTGGAACGATCCACCCCCCACCGATCCGCGATCTCCCGCTGGGTGCCCTGACCCGGCACCACCTCCAACCACACCTGATACTTCTCCTCAGCGGTCAGATACCGCCGCTTCCGCCGGCTCCCGCCGCCTCCCTCTGCTGTCATCATCCACCTCCCAAGGTGTCCCAACGGACCCTCAGCCGGTGGGAGGTTTCCCACCCCGATCTGTCGCGCGAACTCAGACGCAAAGCAAGGTGTTGAAAGTGCACGCTCCAGATTCTGGATCACTGGACTCAGTTCAGCGCGGATAAGAGCGATGGGGTGTGTCCTGGCACGTGGCGGACTCCTCATCTTCGAGCGATCCCGGCCGTGGGCGCTACTGGGATCGAACCAGTGACCTCTGCCGTGTGAAGGCAGCGCTCTCCCGCTGAGCTAAGCGCCCGTGGTGCCGCCGGGTGGGCGGGCCACGCGGAGGATATCACCTCGGCGACCGAGTCGACGCCCTCACGCCTCCTCGAAGGCCGCCGCGATCCGGTCGACGAAGTCCTTGACGGTGAGCTGGGCGACCCGGTGGAGGAAGGTCCGGTCGAGGGCCCGGCCCAGTCCTGCGAGGGGCGGCTCGTAGCTCCCCCGGAAGGTCACGATCGTCGCCTCCCCGAGGGGCTCGACGGTGAGGTCGGCGTGCATCTCGGGGAAGAGCCGGCGAGCCCCCGTCGCCTCCCAGCGCAGCGGGACCCGCCACTCGTCGCCGCTGCGGGTGGGGGTCCCGACGTCGACCTGCACCGACTTGGCGATGGGCCCGAGTCCGAGCTGCATCGTACGGTCCTCGCCGGTCCGGTAGGACTCCCCCGCCCACAGCCCGAGGCTCCGCAGCACCTCCTCGAGGCGACCCTCGGCCTCGGCGAAGGGGCGGTCGACGGTGGCGAAGTATTCGATGAAGGGCATGGACTCCCCCAGGGAGGTTGCGGCGCGAGGGAAGCCGTTCGAGGTGGTCCCGACTAGGGACTTCAGTCCCGAATCCTAAGCTCGGGGCCGTGGATCGACGGAGTTTCGAACGGCTCGTCGACGAGGCCCTCGCCGAGCTCCCCGCCTGGGTCGTCGAGCGCATCGACAACCTCTACGTCGAGGTGCGGGATCGGCCACCGAAGGACCTCGACCCCACCGGCGAGGAGCTCCTCGGTTACTACGAAGGGGTCTCCCTCGCCGACCGGGGTGTCGACTACTTCGGGGTGGCTCCCGACCGCATCCTCGTCTTCCGGCTCCCCCACCTCGCCCTCGGCCTCGACGAGGAGGACCTCCGAGCGGAGATCCGCAAGACCGTCCTCCACGAGATCGCCCACCACCTCGGCATCGACGACGCCCGGCTCCACGAACTCGGCTGGGACTAGTCCCTCCTCGGGTGCCGAGAATGGTGCC
>DRKF01000436.1 GCA_011051915.1 Acidimicrobiales bacterium
CTGGAGACCAGCGAGGAGACCCCCCTACTGGCCCGGGCCTTCCGCGCCTCACGAGCCAGCTGATGCCCTGACCCCCACGGCCCGGATCGGTGTGCTCCGTTCGGGAAGTCGGAGTCCCTCCCGATCGGAGCAGGTCGAAACCGGTCGCGGCGCGGCGTCAGATCGCTGGAACGGGACGCCTCCCGCGGACAGCCGTGGAGTCCGTCTCCGGAGCGCCCCCCGGTGGGCCTCGGAGCAACGGCCTCAAGCCCGTCGCGGCTCCGCCGACATCCGACCCATGAGTACCGGCACCGCCACCTGGACCATCAACTACGTTCCCGCCGAGGGCGGGCGGTTCACAGGGAATCTGTCCGTCGACGCCGAGGGCGTACGGTTCGAGACCCTCTACGAGTCGAGCAACTCCACGATCGTGAAGGCGATATTCGCCGACGTGTCCACCTTCGCTCTGGCGGGCGGGCACACGGTCTACCGGTACTCCAATGACAGGACCGCCACCGTTCAGCTGCCGGCGGCGGAGATAGCCGCTGTTACCCCCCACAAGAAGGGGTTGAAGAAGCGGATCGCCATCACCATGTCGAACGGCGAGGAGTTCGTGTTCGACTACGGCATGCTCTCGGTCAACAAGCTCGTGGCTGCCATCCAGGCCCTGATCCAGAACTGACGGCATCAGGTAACACGGTAGGAGCGGTTGTCATCGCGGCCCACCGTGGCGGGTCGAACTCGCCCACCACGGCCGCGTGGGTGATCTCGGGGATCGATGACCGCCGGTTCGTCGGCGACACCCCGGGGGCTCAGGCCCCGGGGCCCTCTCCTCCAGTGGTTTCCGCCACCAGGATCTGCTCTCGAACGCTTCGTTTGAGGAGCTTGCCCGAGGCGTTCCGGGGCAAAGGGTCGGTTCGCAGGTAGATACGCGTGGGTACCTTGAACCGGGCCAGGCGCTCGCCCACGTGGGCCTCTATCGCCTCGACCCCCAGGTCGAATCCGGGCCGGGTGACCACCACCACCGCCAGTTCGTCACCCAACCTCTCGTGGGGTACACCGAAGGCCACCGCCTCCAGCACGCCGGGGTGCTCGTAGAGGGCGTCCTCGACCTCCACGCAGTAGATGTTCTCCCCTCCCCGTATGACCACGTCCTTGATGCGATCGACGATCCGTACCGTGCCTTCGGAGTCCACCACCGCCACGTCTCCCGAATGCAGCCATCCGTCGGTGATGGCCTCGGCGGTGGCCTCGGGCCTGTTCCAGTAACCCCGGACCACATTCGGGCCCCGGATCCAGAGCTCGCCGGACTCTCCGACACCGACGGTCCGCCCCGCCTCGTCGACCACCTTGACATCGGTCACGGGCGGCGGGCGACCTACCGAGTCAGGGGCGGCCCGGTACAGAGGCCCCGACGTGGCCACCGCCAGGGCCGAACTCTCCGTCATTCCGTATCCGTTCCCGGCCTCGATACCCAGTTGCGACGTCACCCGGCGCACCATCTCCGGCGGGGCGGGGGCGCCTCCCGCGCCGATGTACTTGAGGGTCGGCAGTTCGACGCCGAGTCTCCGCTGGGCGTCGAGGAGTTCGAGAACCATGGTCGGCACCCCAGTGAAGGCGGTCACCTCCTCGCGGGCGATCAGCTCCACCGCCCGCTCGGGATCCCAGCGATGCATGGCCACCAGACGGCCTCCCGCCGCAGTGGTGGGCTGCATTATCGAGTGACATCCGGTCACGTGGAACAGCGGTACCGCCAGGAGCATCGAACGGCGGGGCAGATCGGCGGGATCCTCGCCCCTCATCAGAGCCGCTGCCGCGCTGCGGAACCTGACGGCGTGGAGGTTCGACAGCATGTTTCGGTGGGTGCCGACCGCCCCCTTGGGAAAGCCGGTGGTTCCCGATGTGTAGAAGATCGTGGCATCACTCTCGGGGCCCAGGGCGACCTCGGGCAGGTCGGGTGACACAATTCCTCCGTCGGCTGAGCTGTGGAGTATGTCCTCGAGGTCCAGGTCGCCCACACCCCGGGTTCTGACCCCGATTGACATCGGACCGGATCCGGGACCGGTGGACTTCAGCCGCTCCAGGCGGTCGGCGTCGGCGAACACCATCACCGGCTCACAGTCCTCGATGGCGAAGGCCAGCTCGCGTCCGGTCCACCAGGCGTTCAGGGGTACGGCGATCGCCCCCACCGACACCGCAGCCCAGAAGACGACGGGCCATTCCGGATAGTTGCGCATGGCCACACCCACCCGGTCACCCGGCTCGACACCGGCCTCGAGCAGCCAATGGGCCAGACGGACGATCCGGGCGTGGGCTTCGGCGTAGGTGAGGTATTCACCCTCGTACGCGTAGTAGATGCGGTCTCCGTGCCCGGCCATCGACCGGACGATCTCGACGAGGGTCCGTGGCCCGCGAACGTAGGTTCGGACCCTCCGGCCCAGCACCAGTTGCTCGGTCATCTCGAACTCGGCACCCCGAGCAGTCAACTGCTCGACCGCGGCGGTCCAGTCGGGAAGCCCCTCGCTCACAGCATCGATCTCCTGTCCCCGAGCTGGGCACCGGCGGCGGTCCAGTCGGGAAGCCCCTCGCTCACAGCATCGATCTCCTGTCCCCGAGCTGGGCACCGGCGGCGGTCCAGTCGGGAAGCCCCTCGCTCACAGCATCGATCTCCTGTCCCCGAAGCAGCCGGTGTTCCGGCAGTGGTCGCCACCGGGATCGGCCGAGAGTGTGGCACGGGGGCCGCGCCGCATCCAGACGGGCGTGTCGAAGCTGCTCAGCGCCTCTTGACGAGGGTCAGGACCGAACTCTCCGCCGAGTCGGATCTCCCCCGAACCTCGTCGACCAGCACATGGACGAGGAGCATCCCCAGACCGCCGTCCTCATCCCCGGGATCGGGGCGGAACCTCCCCGTCGGGCTGACCACCGTGAGGCTGACTTCCGAATCGCTCACATCGAGCTGCAGCTCCACCTTTCGGGCCGGGTCGTTGCCCGGGCTCCGTGGGACGATATTGGTGACCACCTCCACCAGAGCGAGGCCGAGATCACGCGAGGTCGCGGGATCGACCCGGCGCCGGGCACAGCATTCCTCCAACCATCGACGCGCCGAATCCAACTCGTCATACCCCTCGGCCAGTACCCGGTGTTGAACCCCCGGATCAGCGTCGCGCCCGCCGTCGATAGCTCCTCCCTCCATACGACAGATTCCCACAATTCGATGGGGGACGTCGGGAATTCCCCCGCTCTCCCATTTGGACTCCGCCCGTCACTGCCTCCGGAGTCCGGCACCCCGATGTGGGCAGATCCGGCCGGAAGGGGCATGCTGGAGTACCGAATCTGCCCGACAGTCCCACCCAAGGAGCCCACCATGGCCCGTACCGCTGTGATCGTAGACGCCGTCCGCACGGCCGGAGGCAAGAGGAACGGGGTGCTCCGCAACTGGCACCCCACCGACCTCGCCGCCCAGACACTCATGGCCCTCGAGAGCCGCAACGATCTCGACACCTCCCTCGTTGAGGACGTGATCATGGGGTGCGTCATGCAGGTCGGCGAACAGAGCCTCAACGTGGGACGCAACGCGGTGCTGGCCGCCGGGTGGCCCGAGGAGGTTCCGGGAACCACGATCGACCGGCAGTGCGGATCGTCCCAGCAGGCCGCCCATTTCGCGGCCCAGGGAGTGATCGCCGGGGCCTATGACGTGGTCGTGGCCGCCGGGGTCGAGGTCATGAGCCGGGTCCCGATGGGGGCGTCGATCGCCGAGGGCAAGTTCGGGATGCCCTTCGGGCCCCTGGTGAACGCCCGCTACGAGCCCATGGGCGGTCTCGTGCCCCAGGGAATATCGGCGGAGATGATCGCCGACAAGTGGAACCTGAGCCGGGAGGACCTCGACGCCTTCGGTGCCCGTAGCCAGCAGCTGGCCCTGCAGGCCACCGAGGAAGGCCGTTTCGACCGGGAGATCGTGCCCGTGATGGGCGCCGACGGTGAGATGGTCACCCGCGACGAGGGCATCCGCCCCGGCACCACCGTCGAGACCCTCGCCAAGCTGAAGCCGGCGTTCAAGGAGAACGGCAAGGTCACCGCGGGCAACTCGTCCCAGATCACCGACGGTGCCGCCGCCCTGCTGATCATGAGCGAGGAGAAGGCCAAGGAACTCGGCTACACGCCCCGGGCCCGGTTCCACTCGTTCTCCCTGGCCGGGGCCGATCCCCGCCTGATGCTCACCGGGCCCATTCCCGCCACCCAGAAGGCTCTCGAACGCGGCGGTCTCACCATGGACGACATCGATCTGGTGGAGATCAACGAGGCCTTCGCCTCCGTGGTTCTGGCCTGGGAGAAGGAACTGCACCCCGACATGAGCAAGGTCAACGTGAACGGCGGGGCCATCGCCCTGGGTCATCCCCTGGGCTGCTCGGGGGCCAAGCTCATGACCACCCTGCTCAACGAACTCGAGCGGAGTGGTGGTCGTTGGGGGCTGCAGACCATGTGCGAGGGTGGCGGCATGGCGAACGGCACCATCATCGAACGCCTGGGCTGATAAGGGCCCGACGAACTCATAGAGTCGACGGGATCACCAACGGCACCATCATCGAACGCCTGGGCTGATAAGGGCCCGACGAACTCATAGAGTCGACGGGGTGACGCGGGGGATGTCCTCCTGCGTCACCCCCGCTCGCCCCGGGGCCGTCTCGAGATCGGCATGGAAGCACCATGGGTCAGGTAGTGAGCATCCTCATAGCGGTGGTGGCCTTCCTGCTGATCTACACCCTCGGGGTCAAGGTCATGGCGAGTTTCAGCCGGGCCCAGCCACCACCGGCGCCCGCCGGTGAGCTGCGAAGGGTTCGCCTCACCTACCGGTGTCTCGTCTGCGGCACGGAGGTTCGGATGACCAAGGCTCCCAGTCAGGAGCCCGAGCCTCCGCGCTGCTGCATGCAGGAGATGGATCTCGTAGCCAACTCCGACGAGTGACCCTCGACACTCGATGTGGTCACTACCCACAGTCTGTGGGTAAGCCTGGGGAGAACTACACCGTCGTAGTTCGATTCAGCGGTACTGGGTGGCGGTGACGATACCGCCGAGGGAGAACCCCAGACCCACCAGCAACCAGACCGTGCTGGTTCCGCCGGGCATGAAACCCAGATAGTTGGCGGCGATGAAGATGATTCCCAGCGCGAACTGAACCAGCATGGCGATGGGTACCCACCGGGGGCTCGGTCGCCGACCCTTGTAGGTCGGCTGGTAGCTGGGACTGGGTTCGCTGGGACGGGTGCCCTTGGGCGTCACCCGTCCGGGGGTGTTCTTCGGTCTGGCCATGGGCAAGACACTAGGCCGTGGTGCCCCGGGCATCGAGGCGGTGCCCATGGGACCGGACCGGAGACTCAATTCTACGGTTTCTCATGATCTGTCAACAGAAGCCGATTGGACTGCAGCCCGAACCGGGCCGTCCCTTCGACATACCGAGGTTCCCCGTGCAGCGGAAACTGAAGATCCTGGCCGTGACCATCGCCCTGCTGGGCGCAGCCTGCACCAGCTCCGCCGAGGGCGGCGAGCCGCCCGACACCACCGCCCCGACCACGACCGCCGCCTCCCAGGGCGGAGCCACCACCGCCCCCGAGGACGACCTGCCCTCGACCGACGGCACTTCCGTCGACACACCCACCGGGGAACCGGTCTCCAACCCCGCCTTTGAAACTCTGCCCGCCGTCGACGGGGGCACGATCACCGTCGACGAGGTGGGCACGGGGGAAACCGCAGTCGCTTCCTATGAACTCGCTGTGGGCGACCGGGTGGACCTCGAGATCTCCACGGAGATCACCTCCTCAGTGGTGATCGCGGGATTCCCCACCGAACCGGTGACCACCCTGCCCTACACGATCACCCTCCTGGTGCGGGTGGTCGGGGTCGACTCCGACGGCAACTACCAGGTCGAATCGAGTGTGGCGGAGATAACCACGCCCGGTACCGGCGACCCGGTCCGGAACCGCAGACTCCGGTCCTCACTCAACGCCCTCCTCGGATTCACGACCAGGCAGGTGATCAGCCCCCAGGGACTGGTGCTCGCCGGTGAGTACGACGTGGCCGAGGGTGTCGACGAGACCAACGCCACTGTCCTGGAACACCTCAAGACCCAACTCTCCCAGCTCGCCGTCCCCCTCCCCGGGAGTGAGATCGGTACCGGTGCCCGCTGGCGCCACGAGAGGGTGGTGGACTTCGAGGGGGTGGCGGTAACCCAGGTGAGCACCTACACCCTGAACTCCAGGTCCGAGGACCGACTGGACCTTTCCGTGGAGGTCGTGCAGTCCTCGCCTCCGGCCGGAGCCCTGATCTCCGAGCTGGATCAGGCCGGCACGGCGGAGCTGGTGTCCATGGAGTCCGGTCTCACCTACTCCCTGCTGACCGTCTCGACGGGGCTCATCTCACCGGAACGGGCCGAGATCACCTCCGACAGTGTGATCGTCATGAATCTGACCGACCCCACGACCGGGGTCACGGTGCAGGCGACCGACTCCACCGCCCTGGCGATCACCATGAGCACCGGCCCCCGCTGACCCCTCCGGATTCGGACTCTGCAACCGGCCCCCGCTGACCCCCGAAATCAGACTCTGAGACCGGCCCGGCGGAACCTCCGATATCAGACTCTGAGACCGGCCCGGCGGAACCTCCGAAATCAGACTCTGCGACCGGCGCAGTGGAAGAAGGCCTGGTCTGCCCGGGTTCACTTCTCATGGCAACGCCCCGTCGTATCCGGATCCTCGCCCTGCTGGTCGCCGGCCTGGTCCTGCTGGCCGCCTGCACCAGTTCCTCCGCGGAGGCCGACTCCGCCCCACCCGAACGCACCGGGGACTCCAGTGAGGCTCCCACCCCCACCACCTCCGGAGACAACACCACGGTCACCGCCGACCCCGCCGTCCCCCTGGACCCACCCCTGGTCTCGGAGCTGGACTCGCCGCCGTCGGCCCTCGACGACATGTTCAACGCTTCCTTTCCACCGCCACTGATCCCCCCCGAGGAGGTTCTGTCGGGAGGACCGCCCCCCGACGGAATCCCCGCCATCGACGACCCCAAGTTCGCCCCCATCGACGAGATCGACTTCATCGCCGACAACGAGCCGGTCCTGGTCCTCGATATCGACGGCGACGTCCGCGCCTACCCGATCCAGATCATGATCTGGCACGAGATCGCCAACGACGTGGTCGGAGGGGTGCCGGTGACGGTGAGCTTCTGCCCTCTGTGCAACTCCGCCGTGGCGTTCAAGCGGACCCAGCCCGACGGCACCATCCTCGACTTCGGAACCTCGGGACGCCTCTACTTCTCATCGCTGGTGATGTACGACCGCCAGACCGAGACCCTGTGGACCCACTTCGACGGCACCGCGGTCATCGGAGTCCTCACCGGAACCGTCCTGGAGAAGATCCCGCTGTCCACCGTCTCCTACCGTGACTTCCGTGAGGCCCATCCCGAGGGTCTGGTCCTGACCAAGGACACCGGCTTCACCCGGAACTACGGTCGAAACCCCTACCCGGGCTACGACGACGTGAACACCGCCCCGTTCCTGTTCAGGGGTGAGGCCGACGGGCGGCTGCCCGCCCAGACGAAGGTGATAGCCGTACGTGGTGAAACCGAGACGGTGGCCGTGACCCAGGAGTACCTGGCCGAGGAGCGGGTCATTCCCTTCGAGGTCGACGGTACCGGCGTGGTGGCGCTGCTCGAGCCCGGCACGTCCAGTGGCCTGGATTCGGTGAACATCGCCGAGGGACGTGAGGTCGGGGCCACCGGGGTGTTCATACCCGAGGTGGACGGACAGACACTCACCCTCAGCGCCGATGGCGACTCCGGATTCGTGGACGCCGAGACATCCACCCGCTGGAACATCCTGGGGGAGGCGGTGGAGGGGCCCCTGGCCGGTTCGGAACTACCGAAGGTGGAGCACCTGGACACCTTCTGGTTCGCCATAGCGGCTTTCAACCCCGACACGGTCGTCATCACTGCCGACGGGGTCCTCGCCCCCGAGGCGGACTGAACCCGAACGGACACAAACCGACCCCACCCGGCGACCCCGAACGAGCGTGAACCGACGCCACCACCGGACTGAACCCGAACCCACCGGCCCCACCCGGCGACCCCGAACGAGCGTCCTCTAGCCGCCCGCCGTGGTGGTGGTCGTGGACGAGGTGGTCGTGGTGGTGCTGGTCGTGGTGGTCGACGAGGTGGTCGTGGTCGGTTCCGTCGTTGTCGTCGTGGTGGTGGTGGTCGATGGCTCCGGCGCCGCCACCCCGACGATCATCACCACCTCGGAGCCCAGGATGAGCTCCGTCCCCGGCTCGGGTACGAGCTCGATGACGGTACCGTCGGCCGGATCACCGAAGGGGAGTTCCCTCTCCTCCTGGCGGACCACGAATCCCAGTTCCTCGAGCTGCACCCTGACGACATCGGGATTGAGACTGTCGAGTGACTCCAGCGTGGGCACCATCGCCGACTCGGGTCCCTTGGAGACCACCAGCTTCACGACCGTGCCTATCTCCACCGACTCACCCTCGGGGGGGTCGGAGGAGATCACGAAACCGGGCTCGAACTCCGAGGAGAACTCCTCGCGGTCGACCACGGCCTCCAGGTCGGCCCTCACCAGAGCCACCCGGGCATCGCCCAGCTCCAGCCCGATGACCGGGGGGATCTCGACCTTGTCCTTGCCGTCGGACACCAGCAGGGTTATCTCGGTACCCGCCGGGCGCTGCTCGTCGGGGGCGACACTCTGGTCGATGACCACGTCGAGTTCGACGTCAGGATCAGGCTTCCGTTCGACGTTGACCACGAAACCGGCGTCGAGGAGTTCCTGGGTGGCGATCTCGACGTTCTTGCCGACCACGTTCGGGGGGGTCACCAGAGTCTGGCCCGAACTCGCCGTGAGGTTTATCTCCGTGTCGGGGGCGACCATGATGCTCGGACGGGGATCCTGGCGGAACACCTCCCCCTCGGGAACGTCGTCGCGGTTCTCGAAGTCGACGCTCACGTTCTCGAACCCGGCGTCGGTGAGGATCTTCTCGGCGTCCTCGAACTGTTCCCCGATCACGTCGGGCAGGCGGACACTCACCGCTGACGTGGTGGAGGTCGTGGAGGAGTTGTCCGAGCCACCGAACCCGAGGGCCCGGGCCATGAAGAACAGGATCACGGCCAGGATCAGCAGGGTCACGGCCAGGATCACCACCCACATCAACGTCTTCTGGGGAGGCTCGGAGGGCGGATATCCACCCCCACCCACCCCGTAGGGCGGCTGGTTCGGTGGCATCATCGCTCCCCCACCCATGCCCGGGGCCATCTGCTGGGGAACCATCATCGTCGGTTCGGAGGACGCCACGGGATGGGCGGTGGCGGGAACGGCGGGC
>DRKF01000437.1 GCA_011051915.1 Acidimicrobiales bacterium
GACCGGTCTTTGATGGTGGTCACCACCCCCAGCCTCCGCACGTGGGTGAGGCCGGGGCGGACCTTCTCCCGGGCGTTGAACCTGAACGCCACTCCCAGCAGCAGCACCCGGTCCAGCCAGTTCTTCACCGGGTGGATCGGGTTGTCGGCCACGGTCGGGTAGCAGAACACCATGGCCTCACAGTCCCGGACCAGGGCCACCGACTCCCGCACCTCGGGAGCCACGATGTTGCGGCCCTCCTCGTGGTACACGAGGCGCTCCTCGGTCGACATCGGCCGGTCGAAGCCTTCCGCCGCGGTGTTCACCACCGCCACCGTGTGACCCGATGAGCCGAGTACCTCCACCACCCGACGGGTGACGGGATGCTCGGCGTCCTCGAAGCCGTTGACCAGGAGGAACCTCATGACGGCCACGGGGTCCTTCGGGCTCCTCGGGCTCTTCGGGAGCGCGGCATCAGGTCGCCTCCCACGGGTCGGTCGGCGGAACGACCGTGACCGGTTCGAAGTCCACGGACCGGTCGGTGGCCAGCAGATCGGCGGCCAGGGCACCCACTCCCTCGGCCCTCATCATCGCCCGGCGAACGGGCCGGGGAGCGGTGTCGCCCCATATCGGGGTGTCGGTCTGGCCCGGTTGCAGGGTGATAACCCTCACCCCGTGGTCGCGACCCTCCTCGGCCACCACCCGGGCGAAGGAGGCCAGTCCCCCCTTCGACGCGGCGTAGGCGGAGTTGGCGGGAAACGCCCGATCGGCGGCGATACTGCCCACGAAGAGGATCTGCCCGGATTGCGCCACCAGATCGGGCCACAGGGCCTGGGTCAGGAACACCGGTGCGGTGAGGTTCACGGCCAGGACCTCCTGCCAGTGGGTCGCGGTGAGCTCGCCGACGGGCGCCTTGTGAAACACGCCGGCGGCGTGAACCACGATGTCCACGGGACCCAGATGCCCGTGCACCCGCCTCAGGGCGTCGTCCACCCGGGTGGTGTCGGTGACATCGGTGGGGATCCCCAGTCCCGGGGTGACCAGGGAGCCCGCGGCGCTCTCCACCGCCTCGGCCCGGCGGCCGAGCAGGGCGCAACGCACACCGCGCCGGGCCAGGGAGGAGGCGATGGCCAGTCCGATGCCCGAACCACCACCGGTCACCACCGCCACCCGGCCGTGCAGGGGCGATGCGTTCACGGTCTCCTCCCCCCGGGTGTGGGACCCGACGGGTGGCCCGTCCGGTGAACGGGGGCGGGGGTGCTCATCGGTCCCGCACCATCTCGTACACGTCGGAGAGAATGCGGGTGTTGTCCTCGCAGCTGCCGCCGGTGATGTTGACGAAGAACGCGTCCAGGGAGTGTTCGGCCACCACCGCCCGCAGCTGGGTCGTGCACTGGTGGGGGGTTCCGGCGATCTGGTAGGCGGCGATCATCTCGTCGTCGATCAGCTCGGCGATCGCCTCGGGACGGCCGGCGGCCAGGGCGTCGCGGGCCTCGTTCACCAGAGCCACGTCGGCCCCCAGATTGGCCAGGGTGCGGGCCGGGGTGTCCACCAGGGCCCAGGCGTAGAGCTCCCGGGACTCCTCGATCATCCTCGCCGTGTAGGCCAGACGGTCCAGGTACACCCGGGCGGGGCTCCCCGCCGTGTTCACGATGGCCAGGGCGTCGCCCAGGTCGGACCTGGCCATGAGCACCACCGCATCGGCCCTCCGGCCGGCCAGCCGCAGCATGCGGGGGCCCCGGGCGGCCACCCACAGCGGGATGTCCCTGGGGGCGGTGCTCAGACGGGCGCCGGACATCCGGAAGTGGTTCCCCTGGAAGTCGATCGTCTCGCCCGACCACAGTCCCGACAGTATCGAGATGGCCTCGTCCAGCCTGTCCACGGGGTGGTCCCGGGTGATACCCAGAGGGCTGAGAACCATCGACCCGCCCGCCACCAGGGTGAGGAACGCCCGCCCCCCGGACAGTTCGTCGACACTGGCCACGGCAGCTGCGGTCACGGCCGGATGCCGGGTGTAGGGGTTGGTCACCGCCCCCAGGCGAATGGAGGAGGTCGCCTGGGCGGCGGTGGCCAACAGGGCGTACACGTCGTGCATGAGGCCCTCGTCGGCGATCATGCAGTAGTCGTAGCCCAGGTCCTCGGCCGCGGTCACGATGCCGATCACATCGGCGGCGGACATCGTCGGGACGATCTGCAGCCCCAGTCCGACCCCGCTCTCCTCGGGTCCGGCCGACTCGGGTTTCACGGCGACCCGGACCCGAAGAACGATTCCCTCAGGACCTCGTGGTTGATCCGGCCGGCGCTGAACGTATTGCCGGTTCTGAGGTTGTGCAGATGGGTCTCGGCGGGGGAGTGGAGATCGATGGGTATCTCGTAGAAGTCCCGTCCGGCGTCCTCGTATATCTCCAGGAACGGGCGACCGTAGGCTCCGCTGGCCTCCGACACGACCTTCCCCACGATCGAGGCGCACTCGGCGTCGTCGGCGTCGACGGTGATGTGGGAAACCCCGCCGTAGAGGAGACTGTCGTTGATCCGACCCATCGACACCAGGTCGTCGTCGATGAGCGGGGGTACCACCCCGAAGCCGTGGGCGTAGCGCAGGCGACGCAGATCCATGCCCTCCTCGGCCAGGCGGTGGAGAGTCTGCTCCACGATGCGGGCCGCCACCTGTACGGCGCACACCAGGCTCCGGTTCGGGGCGATGAGGATGTACAGGTCGGAGGGTTCGACCCGGCAGGAATCGGCGATGAGCCCGGCCATGTCCTCACCGACTGGTTCGGAGATCTGGATGGCCACCACCGCCTCGTCGTGGTCGTCGCGGTAGTCGATCCACTCGAGGTAGTGGTCCGGCGACGCACGGTTCAGGGCCCGTCCGGGTCCGGCCAGGATGGCGGCATGCTCCCTACCCGCCTCCTGGAGTCGCCAGCCGGCTATCTGGGAGGCCACGCAGGCCTCGATGGGGTGGTCGATCATCACCCGCACCGCGCTGAGATCGCGTCCGGCCACCGGGAACGACTCGTAGCTGATCTCGGCCAGACCGCCGAGGGTCACCAGGGTGTAGAGGCTCGCCGCCCGCCAGCCGGCCTTGGCGTTCAGACCCATGTCGACGACCGTGGCCCCGTTGGCGAGACGGTGCACCTCCACCCCCAGGGGCTCGGCCTCGGAGAGGATCCGGCGGACCGTCTTCATGGCCTCGGCGTTGACGCTGATCATGGTGCTCCTCGTTGGATCTTTCCGCTACGGGTCAGCCGGCGGGCCCGGCCTCGGTGCCCCCCAGCCCGCCGTCGACGCCCAGCACGGCGCCGTTGACGTAGCTCGCCGCCGTCGATGCCAGGAACAGGATCGCCTCGGTTATCTCCGAGGGATGACCGAAACGCTTCTCGGGAATGAAACTCTGGACCCGGGTCTGAAGCTCGGGGTCGGGCATACCGGTCAACAGGGCCTCGGTGGCGATCAACCCCGGGGCGACGGCATTGACCCTGATGCCGTAGGGGGCGAGGTCCAGGGCCATGGCCCGGGTGAGGGACTCAACCGCCCCCTTGGTGGTGATGTAGGCGGTGCGCTGCCGGCAGGCCAGGCGGGCCAGGATCGAGGAGATGTTCACGATCGCCCCGCCTCCCCGCTCGGCCATCGACCGGGCCACGATCTGGCTGAGCTGGAACACCCCCCTCACGTTGGCGTTGAAGGCGGTCTCGAAGGCCTCCGGGGTCACCTCCAGGAAGTGGGAACGGTCGATCTGGGCGGCGTTGTTCACCAGCACGTCCACGGGGCCCAGGGCCTGGGCCACCCCCTCGGCCATGGCGGTCACATCGGCGGCGTCACCCACATCGGCCCGGTACACCTCGGCCGTGCCGCCCGCCTCCCGGATGGCGCGCAGGGTGCGTTCGGCTCCGGTGGCGTCGGTGCGGTAGTTGACGGCCACCCTCGCCCCCTCGGCGGCCAGCGCCACCGCGGTGGCGGCTCCGATCCCCCGGGAAGCACCTGTGACCAGGGCCACCCTGTCGACGAACCGGCGGCCCGAGGGAGCACCGGGGCGGGCGGTCCCGGTCTCTGCGGCCGCCTCCGGTGCGCCCATCACCGGCCCCCGGGCCCGGTCGACGCCTCGGCCGGGACACCACTCGGAGCGGCGAGGGCGGCGTCGAAGTCGGTCAGGAGGGCGGCGGCCGTCGCCCCGTCTATGAACCGGTGGTCGAAGGTGAGCCCACACCAGGCCTCCGTCCGGAGGACCGGTTCGTCGTTCCCGCCGGGGACGAACACCCGGCGGCTGCGACCCACCAGCAGGATCGCGCCCTGGGGTGGAGGGGGCAGGGCGAAGCCGGAGTCGACGCCGAACATCCCCAGGTTGGAAACGGTGAACGTCCCCCCGGTGACGTCGTCGACGGTGAGCTCACCGCCGCGGGCGGCGTGGGCCAGGCGGTCCATCTCGGCGGCGATGCCGTCGAGGTCGAGCTTCTGGGCCCCGTGGATCACCGGGACGATCAGTCCCTCGTCGGTGGCCACGGCCACACCCAGGTTGACGTCGTCGGCGATCTCGACGGACTTCCCGTCGTCGGCGAGGCGGGCGTTGAGCATCGGGTGGTTCCCCAGGACCGAGGCCATGGCCCACAGGAGGTAGGCCGTCACCGACCTCGGGCTTTCCCGGCGACGGCGGTCCTCCAGCACGGGGTCCAGCCCGACGTGCACCGCCACCTGGCTGAGCGCCGCCTCGGAGGTGGCCTTGGCCATGCTCCGGGCCATCGACC
>DRKF01000438.1 GCA_011051915.1 Acidimicrobiales bacterium
ATCTGCTGGAGTACGACCACGACCCGGAGTTCGCCCGGAGTCGAAGAACCCTGGTCGACGAACTGCACCTACGTTGTGCCCCCTGCCACCAGGCCCGCCACCGGGAGACGGCTAGCCCATCAGATCGTTAGCCACATCCAGCCAGAGCTGAGTGGTGAGAGCCAGGCTCTCGACGTCGACCCTTTCGTCGTTACCGTGGAAACGGCTCTGGAAATCGCCGGGCTCGATGGTGGGGCTGAACAGTCCGGCCCCGTAGGCCACAGCCCCCATCTGTCGGTAGATCCTCGAGTCCGTGAAACCGACGATCATCTGAGGGGTCAGGCGGGCCCTCGGAAACGGTCTGCTCACGGCACGTTGCAGGCTGTCCCACAAAGGTGTCCCGGTCCGGCTCGTGGTGGCTGGTGTGTCTATGATCACCTCGATGTCCACCTGGTCGATCAGATCGCCGAGAGCCTGATGTAGATGGCCCATGACGGACTCCTGATCCTCACCGGGCAGGGTCCGGATATCGACCTCAATGTCAATCTGGTCGGGTATGACGTTCGTCTTCATCGCCCCACGTGACGCATTGGGAGACAGTGTCGTGTGCGTGCACGAGTACAGGTACGCCGCCGCGCCCTTCGAAGGCAACGCATCGAGAGCAGCGTCGATCCGATCCGCGTCCATCAACACTGCCTGGGTCTCCTCGTCAACACCCAGAGTCTGGACTCTCTCGGCCCAGAGCTCGGGAAAGCGGGCCGGGGCGCGATAGTCCGCCAGACGCTGGACCACGGCGGCCGCCTTCACCAGGGCGTTGTCACCTCGGAAGGGCGTCGATCCGTGGCCTGGTGTTCCCTTGACCCTCAGGCGGCGCCAGGAGACACCCTTCTCGGCGATGTTGATACCGATGTGAGGCGCCTCGGCGGGACCCGAGT
Source organism: Acidimicrobiales bacterium (assembly GCA_011051915.1). Classification (GTDB taxonomy): domain Bacteria; phylum Actinomycetota; class Acidimicrobiia; order Acidimicrobiales; family Poriferisodalaceae; genus DRKF01. The sequence goes on from DRKF01000438.1 coordinate 915, forward strand.
GGAGACCGCCGTTCTCGGTCAGCACGTAGTCGGCCCAGATGGCGTCGCGTTGATTGTCAGCCATCCACTGGGCGCCATGGGCGCTTCCCGACTCCTCGTCGGCAACCGCGAAGTAGATGAGATCACCCCGGGGCCGGAATCCGCTCACCGCCAGGCTCCGAAAGGCCACCGCCATGGAGGAAGTCAGGTTCAGCATGTCGATGGCACCCCGCCCCCAGACCTCGCCGTCTATCAGCTCCCCGCCGAAAGGATCCCGGCTCCACCCCTCCGGATTCACCGGAACCACGTCGGTGTGCCCCATGAGACAGAGGCTGGGTGCTTCGGGATCGAACCCATCGATTCGCGCCACCAGTGACGCCCGACCCGGGGTGGGCTCGAAGATCTCGATGTCGGCCCCCGATCCCTCGAGGAAGGAACGGAGAGTCGCCGCATTTCGTATCTCCTGACCCGATTCCGGCGTGCCGTCGTTGACACAGCGATTGCGGATCAGGGTCTGGAGCAGTTCTACGGACTCACCGGTCAGATTCTCAGCCATGAGTGATTCTCCGGGGCGGCGCAGACCGGCGCAAGTCGATGCCCATCGGAAGCCGGGCGCCCGTTCCCATCAGCCAGAGGTGCTTCCACTCCGAATCTGCCGAGAATCCCGCCTCGTGCGACAAACCGAAGCTCTCACCGTCCCGCCCCGAACACCCTCTCGGACGGGGCGGGTCACGGTACTTCAACCGGGCGGGAGGTCTCCGATCCCGCCGACGGGGACCTCGGCCCCGTGCTCGTGCCAGGCCCGCCAGTAGCCCTCCATCCTGGCGAGATAGGCCTCGGGCTCCTCGACGTAGAGACGCGAACCTACGCTGAGCACCCGACGCCGCAGATCGCACCGTCGTACCCCTATTGCGACCAGGCTCGAGACCAGGGCCGCTTCCGGAAGAACCTCCGCCTCACTGGATCTCAGAAGCTCACCGATGCCGACGAGATCATGATCGTCACCCAACGTGTCGGCCAGGCGATGCAGAAGATCGGCGGTGGGCCCGAGCAGGCTGGGGGCCGATCGCTGCAACATCTGGTTCTGGTGCCACAGGTACTTGACCGACTTTCGCCACTCGTGAAGCAACAGGGGTCCCCGGTGTCGTTCAGCTCCCCGCAGTCCCCTGAGTCCACGCGAGTAGGTCTCCCGGAGTCCCTCCGCCAGGAGATCGAATCCCCCCGGCAGGTCCCAGCCGTCGATGTCATTGCGTATACCGGCAAGCAGGATCGCCGCTCGTCGCAGGTCGACATCGACGTCGCGTCCGGCGGCGAGGGACCGCTCGGTCAGCAGCACCGCAACCGGTGCGGTGGCCCGGGCCAGCCCGGGTGTCGGATCGGCACGCACGAGACGTCTGAACGTGGCTGCCTGGGCCTGGGCGTCGCGTACCCCGCCAAGCTCACGGGCGGCGTCCCGGGCAGCTCTGTTCGTGTGACGATAGGAAGGTCCCAGCCCGGGCCGAACGAGACGGGCCAGAGCCCTCAGTTCCTTGCATCGCTTACGGGTCTCATGGATAAGCGACGCACCCTGGGGGCTATCGAGAGCCGTCTCCCCCGAGGCGAGTCGTTCCACCCCCTCAATGGCGGCGGTGACGAGTTCGGAGGCCACTCTCCGTACACCGGCACCGGTGCTCTCGGACCTCTTGAACTGGATACCCACTCCCGGCGACCTCCACCACCCTGCGTGGTGTCAGCTTGGCACGCCTCTTCCGTCCTCGACCACTTCCAGGGGAATATTCGCACCCCTGCCGGCGAAGATCGCCAGACGCCATCGCTCGGCCCAGGCCAGCACGCCCAGGGCGGCCAGACTCAGAGCCAGAAAACCGCTGGCCAGGGGGTTCACCGTTCCGTCGAAGGCCCGGTCCAACGCCGAGCCCAGTAGAGCCCCACCGGCCATCGAAACCGTGCCGATGACGGCGGACGCCATTCCGGCCACATCACCCATGGGCTCCATCGCTATGGAGTTCATGTTGGGCATCAGGATCGCGTTGAGCCCCAGGAGCAGGGCCAGGATCGCCATCAGCGCCGGCAGGACCGGCGCCCCATCAGTGGATCGACCCAGGATCACGAATCCCAGAGCGACCAACGGGTAGGCCACCATGGCCACGTGGGTGACCCGGTGGGCCCCGAATCTCCTCACCACCGAGGCGTTGGAGAAGGTCGCCAGCCCCATGAGGGCGGCGTTGGCTCCGAAGATGAGCGGAAAGAGGGACGCCCGGTCGTAGATGTCCTCGACGATCAGCTCCGAGCTGGCCAGGTACGACAGGAACGACCCGAACAGCAGCGTGGCGGCGATCGTGTAGCCCATGGTGATGCGATTGCCCACGACCTGACGTGCCGCGGCGAGGACGGGAGTGAACCTCAGTTCGATCCTCAGGGCCGGGTCGGAGGTCTCGGGGAGTCGCCGGGACCAAAGGGCCAGGAGCACCACCAGCAAGGCACAGAACCAGAAGACCCCCTGCCAGGGGAAGACCGAGATGATCAGCGAACCGATGCCCGGGGCCAGCACCGGCACGATGATGAAGATCGACATGATGAACGACATCGTGCGGGCCATGCGGTCGCCCTCGTACACGTCGCGCACGATGGCCAGGGCCACGACCCGGGTACCGGCACCGCCGAGACCCCATATGAAGCGTCCGACGAGCACCCAGCCGAGGGTGGGTGCCAGGGCCGAGAAGACTGCTCCGAGGGCGTAGATCGTCATCCCGGTGTAGAGCACGGCCTTACGACCGAAGTGATCTGCCATCGGGCCGTAGATCCACTGCCCCGACGCCAGTCCGAGAAAGAAGAAGGTGACTATCTGGGCGGCGGCGGTGGAATCGGCAGCCAGGCCGAAATCCTGGCGAATGGCACCGAACGCGGGAAGGATGCTGTCGATGGCCAGGGCGGTGAGAGCCATGGTCATGGCCACCATCACCGTGAACTCGCGCTCACCCATGCGGCCGATTCGACGCGGACCACCGAGTGGGGGGTCGGCGGGTTCATGGACGGTCTCCGCGGTCACCAGCAGCAGGGTACCCCTGGGAAAGCCGGTCTCCGATGGACATCCGGACCTCACCTGTCGCCGTCCGGCTCCGTAGTCTTGAACCATGGCCTTCGAGTTCGCAGATGCACCAGTTCCCGTCCGACCCGACATCGGTGAGGCCCAGCGTCGCGCCTGGCGGCACCTGGCCTCCCCCGGTACCTGGCTCACCGCCTGCCAACGTCGGGCCATCGCCGAGGAGACCAGGGCAGCACGGTCATGCCAGCTCTGTTCCGACCGGAAGGCGGCCCTGTCGCCCTATTCGGTCACCGGGAGCCACGACTCGGTCACCGAGCTCCCCTCCGACATCGTGGACGCCGTACACCGCCTCACCACCGATCCCGGCCGCCTCACCCGCTCCTGGTACGACGAGCTTACCGGAGCGGGCCTGCCTCCGACCCACTACGTGGAAATCCTCGGTGTGGTCACGACCATGGCTGCCATCGACGGTTTCCACCTGGCCCTCGGAATGGAGCTCGAGCCCCTGCCCGAGATCATCGAAGGCGAACCCGCCCGGATCAGGCCCGAAGGAGCCGAGGTGACCTTCGCCTGGGTCCCCACGACAGGTCGTCACAGCGTCGTCAATGTGATGAGCCTGGTTCCCGCCGAGGTGGAGGCCTTCCTCGATCTCCACGGTGCCCACTACCTGTCCATCGCGGAGATGGGCGACATGACCGTCGAGAAGGGCCTGACCCGACCCCAGATGGAGTTGGTGGCGGGTCGGGTATCGAGCGTCAACGAGTGTTTCTACTGAGCTACCTCCCACACAATGATGCTCCGTGCGAGCTCAGACGCCACCGGATCCGCCACCGACATCCACGATGTGATCGCCGACGACACCGACGACCCGGTGAGCTCCGCCCTGACGTCCCTGGTCGACGCTGCCCTCAAGCACGGCGATCTGGTCTCGGCCCGCCGAACAGTGCTCGAGGTCCTCGGCCCCGAGGCCCTGGTGACGGCGTGTTCGGTGATCGGCAACTTCGAGAAGATGAATCGAATGGCCGACGGTACCGGCCTGGGACTCAGCGATGACCAGATGGCGGGCCTGGCCGACATCCGCTCCGAACTCGGTTTCGACGCCTTCATCGTGGAGTGAAGCTGCCGCAATCATGATCGTCGTGATCGCAGATTCTGGACGCGATGGTGGGGATCGACGACCATGAGGAGCGGTCTGACAACACCGACGGTCAGGGGGACCCATGCCCGGTCACACAGCGGAGACCATTCCCACCAGCGAGGAGCTGGATCGGGCACTGCGATGGACCGTCGGCCACGCCCACGAAGGGTCGCCCTTCTACCGTCGGCATCTCGATGACTTCCCCTACGACGTCGCCACCTTCTCGGGTCGGGCCGATCTCGCTTCGCTGCCGTTCACGACCAAGGCCGACCTGCGTTCGGCCTACCCGCTGGGCTGGACCGCTGTTCCCGAGAGCGAGGTTCGACGTATTCACGCCAGCTCCGGAACCACCGGGAAACGAACGGTGGCCTCCTACACCGAGGGCGACATCGCCGACTGGGCCGAGCAGTTCGCCCGTTGCTACCGCTATGCCGGAGTCACCGAGACCGACAGAGTGCAGATAATGGTCGGCTACGGCCTCTGGACGGCCGGAGTGGGCTTCCAGGCCGGCTGTGAGCAGGTCGGGGCCATGGCCATTCCGGCCGGGCCGGGCAACACCGATCTCCAGATAGAACTCATGATCGACCTCGAGGCCACCGTGTTGTGCGGGACCTCCTCGTTTCTGCTGCTCCTGGCGGAGAAGGTCGGCGAAACCGGGGTCTCGGACCGGCTCGCGCTGCGGACCGGAATCCTGGGGTCGGAGAGGTCCGGAACGGCGATGCGGCGGCGGATCGAGGATCTCCTGGGCCTCGAGACGTTCGACATCTACGGGATGACCGAGCTCTACGGACCGGGAACCGGTATCGAGTGCTCCCGCCACGACGGAATGCACTACTGGTCCGACTACTACCTCATCGAGGTGGTGGATCCCGAGACCCTCGCTCCCCTGCCCGACGGTGAGTCGGGCGAGCTGGTCCTGACCACCCTGCGCAAGGAGGCCATGCCCCTGATCCGCTACCGCACCCGGGACATCTCGCGGATTCTGCCCGAGCCCTGCCCCTGCGGCAGCCCCTATCCCCGCATCGAACGGCTCACGGGCCGTACCGACGACATGGTCAAGGTGCGTGGAGTGGCCATCTTCCCCGCCATGGTGGACACCACCCTGGAGCGGATTCCCGCCGTGGGGTCCGAATACCAGATTCATGTCGATCGAGATGAGAGTGGCCGGGACAACATCCTGATCAGGGTCGAGGCGGAGGCCCGGGCCGGGCTGACCACCACCGTGCAGAGCGCCCTGAGATCCGCCCTCGGAGTCAGGGTCGATGTCGAGGTGGTGGCCCCGGGTTCGCTTCCCCGCAGTGAACGAAAGACCCGGCGGATGTTCGACCACCGCGATTGAGATCGTGGGCCCGGACCTGAGAGAGGATCACCTGTGAGCAGCAGCTCCCCCACCGCGGCGGAGGCCTGGCTGAACCGTCTGGCCGATCACGGTGTCGACTACGTGTTCGGCAACGCCGGAACCGATTTCGCTCCCCTGATCGAGTCTCTGGCCGAAGCCCATTCCGATGGCGTTTCCGACCGGGCTCCCTCGGTGGTTCCCGTTTCCCATGAGACCGTCGCGGTGGGGATGGCCCATGGGTACTACCTGGCCACCGAGCGACCCCAGGTGGTCATGGTCCATGTGAACGTGGGCCTGGCCAACGCTCTCATGGGCATCATCAACGCGTCCCGGGAGAACATCCCGATGCTGGTCGCCTCGGGCCGAACCCCGATCAGCGAGCAGGGACGTTTCGGGAGTCGCGACCTCCCCATCCACTGGGGTCAGGAGATGTTCGATCAGGGCGAGATGGTCCGCCAGTTCACCCGCTGGGACTACGAACTGAGGTATCCCGATCAGGCCCCGGCGATCGTCGACCGGGCCCTCGCCCTCGCCCAGTCCCCTCCCGGGGGCCCGACCTATGTGAGTCTGCCCCGGGAGGTCCTCGCCGCCCGCCTCGAAGCTCCGGTCGAGGTCGGGCCGGTTCGCCCCGCTCCGACCCGGCCGGCCCCCGACCCGTCGGCGGTGGATCGGGTGGCCGCCCTGATGGAGGGCTGTCAGCGGCCGGTTCTGGTCACCTCCCGGGCCGACCATGCTGCCCAGGCGGCCCTGTCGGATTTCGTCGAGAGGCACCGGACTCCGGTGGTTCAGTTCTGGCCGGGCCGGCTGAGCCTGGCGACCACCTCGAGATGGAATGGCGGATTCGATCACCGGGGCGCGATGGCCCGGGCCGACCTGATCATCGTGCTCGACACCATGGTTCCCTGGATACCGCAGGTGTGGGAGCCTTCTCCCGATGTCCCGGTGGTGGCGGTCGGCCCCGATCCGATGTTCACGGACATGGCCTTCCGGGGATTCCCCGCCCAGGAGTCGGTCTACTCCGACGTGTCACTGTTCCTGACCGCCCTCGGCGCCAGACTCGATTCCTGGGCCGGGCGCTGGGATCCGGAGTCGGTCCCTTCCGGGCCGCCGTCCGCGGACCCGCTCGGAGCGGCGGTGGCCGAGGTTGTCGACAGTTCGGTGACTCTGGTGAACGAGCTGGGTTGCGACCCCGCCGCCCTCCGATTCGGCG
>DRKF01000439.1 GCA_011051915.1 Acidimicrobiales bacterium
ATCGGTGGATCACCCGGATCGGAGGATGTCACGGCCGACCACGATGGGAATCAGCCTCAGAACTGGCTCAGGAACCGCACGTCGTTGGTGAACATCTGCCTCAGGTCCTCCACCCCGTGGCGCATCAGGGCCAGACGATCGATTCCGAAACCGAACGCGAATCCGGAGTACTCCTCGGGGTCGATGTCCACGTTCCGCAGCACGTTGGGATGGACCATTCCGCAGCCACCCAGCTCGATCCAGCCGGTGCGCTGGCAGGTCTGACAACCCTCGCCCCCGCATATCACGCACGTGATGTCGAACTCGGCGGAGGGTTCGGTGAAGGGAAAGTACGAGGGGCGCAGCCGGCTCGATATCGACTCCCCGAAGTAGGCCGCGGTGAATGCATCGAGGGTCCCGGCCAGATCACCGAAGGTGATACCCCGGTCGACCACGAGACCCTCGATCTGATGGAACACCGGCATGTGGGAGGCATCGGCGGTGTCTCGGCGGTAGACCCGACCGGGCATGACGGAGTAGATCGGTGGCCCCTGGTTCTGCATCACCCGGATCTGGACTGGCGACGTGTGGGTACGCAGCACGACATTGTCGCCATCACCGAGATCCAGGTACAGGGTGTCCCACATGGATCGGGCCGGATGCCAACGGGGGATGTTCAGGGCTTCGAAGTTGTACCAGTCGGTCTCGGCCTCGGGACCCTCGGCGACGGTGAAGCCCATCCCGACGAACACGTCCTCGAGCCTCTCCTGGGCCTGACTGACCAGATGAGCGTGGCCCAGACGAGGTGAGGTGGGGACCTCGGTGAGATCCAGGCGTTCGGCCTCGAGCAGACGGCGCCGCTCCACCGCCGCCAGTTGCTCTCTTCGCCGGGCGAGGGCCTCACCGACCTCGTCGCGGACAGCGTTCAGATGCCGACCGACCTGCCGCCTCTCGTCGGGGTCCAGCCCCCCGAGGGACTTCTTGAACGATCCCAGAGCGGACTTCTTGCCGAAGATGGTGGGTTCGGCCGCTTTCAGCTCGTCGAGAGACGCCGCCTCGGCGATGATGGCGACAGCCTTCTCACCCGCCCGGGTGATTTCGTCGGTCAAGGTCATTCCGACGAGATTAGACGCCCGCCACCGGCGAGCCGAACCCGAATCAGCCCCGGGCCCCCGCCAGTACGGCCCGAGCCATCGAGTCGGCCGTGGCCCCGGGCGGGACGCCACTGTCGCGCGACCGCTGCAACACCTCCGACACCGTGTCGAAGACCTCGGCCACCCGGGCCGCCAGCCTGGCGTCGTCCACCTCGAGCATCAGGCGGGTTCCCGACAACACTCCCCCGACATTGGCCAGATAGTCGGGAACGTAGACGATTCCCCGCCCGGCCAGGAGCTCGTCGACCTCGGGGCCGGCGAGCTGGTTGTTGGCACCGCCACACACCAGGCCGACCCGAAGCTTGGGTACGACCTCGGCGGTCAGGATCCCTCCCATGGCACACGGAGCCAGCACGTCGGCTTCGACGGTGAGGATCTCGGCGGGATCGACCGCGGTGGCGCCGTACCGTTCGACCGCGCCGGCCACCGCCTCGGCATCCACGTCGGCGCAGATGATCCGGGCCCCGGCCTCGGCCAGGTGTCCGCACAGGTGACGTCCGACATTGCCCACCCCCTGCACGGCCACCGTGCGCCCCGCCAGATCGGACTCCCCGAAGGCGGCCAGGGCCCCGGCCCTCATGGCCTGGTACACCGTGGCTCCGGTGGTGGGTGAGGTATCACCGGTACGCCCCGGCAGACCGGTGACATAGCGAGTCGTGTGATGCACGATCTCCATGTCGGCGGGTGTGGTCCCGACGTCCTCGGCGCACACGTAGCGTCCCCCGAGTCTCTCCACCGCGGTGCCGAAGGCCTCCAGCAGCTCCGGTGTCTTGTCGGTGTGGGGATCGCCGATGATCACCGACTTGCCACCCCCGAAGGGAACCCCCGCCATCGCCATCTTGTAGGTCATGGCCCGGCTCAGCCGCAGCACATCGGTGGCCGCGGTGGCGGCGTCACGGTAGGGGAACATCCTGATACCGCCACCGGCAGGCCCCAGCACCGTGCTGTGCACCGCGATTATCGCCCTCAGCCCACTGGATTCGTCATTGACGAACACGATCTCCTCGTGGCCGTCGTACTCAGGATGATCGAACATCGCCTCTCCGGACCGAAACCGTTGAAGTCACCGCCCTCGGAACCGTCGAAGGGTCGCTCGGCGGTGCGGGATCGTCGCAGCGACACTAGTCAGGCGGGCCCGCGGTACCGACCCGTAGTGAGTAGAGCACGATTCCGGCGGTGACCGCCACATTGAGCGACTCGACTCCGGCGGCCATCGGGATCGACACCGGGGTCACGTCATCCCCTCGGAAATGCTCCCCCACCCCGTGGCCCTCGCTGCCGACGACCAGAGCCCAGGGCTGATCCACCACGACCTCTGACAAGTCCTCCCCCGCCGTGTCGGCCACCAGTACACGACGACCCCCTGCGAGGAGGGTCTCCAGTACCGCTTCGGGTCGGCTGCGCATGCACAGCCCGACCAGGGCCATGGTCCCCGCCGAGGCTCGCACCGCACGGGGCCCGAGAGGGTCAGCGGTACCGGGGGTGGTTACTACCACGTCCACACCCATGGCGGCCGCGACCCTGACTATCGCCCCCACGTTTCCGGGGTCCTGCACGCCGTCGATCACGACCACCGGGCTGCGGGAATCGATCGCTTCGAGGTCCACCAGTCGGGGACGGGCCAGCGCCAGCAGGCCCTGGGGGGTTTCGGAGTCCGAGATCGAGTCCAGGACCGCCCTCTCCACCCGGTCGAAGCCCGGTGGAGGCTCCCCGGTGGGAACATCCACGGGAAATACCTCGCGGCCGACCTCGTCGCCGTCGACCGCCACGTAGACCTCTTCGATCTCGGCCCCGGCCCCGATCACCGTGGTGAGGGCCCGGGGACCCTCCACGACCATGACCCCCTGATCGCGGCGGAACCTCGGGTCCCGGACCAGGCGGCGCAGGCGACGCAACCGTGGATTCGACGGGGAGAGTGGCGCAGAGCCCATCAACGGGCGGGGCCGGTCAGGCCGGGATCACCGGAAGGTGACCCACGGACTCAGGACTGGGCCCGGCGGGAGGCCTCGACCAGCTTGGCGAATCCGGCGGGATCGGCCACCGCCATGTCGGCGAGTATCTTGCGGTCGACCTCGATACCGGCCTGGTGCAGGCCGTTGATGAACCGGCTGTAGCTCATGTCGTGGGTTCGGGCGGCGGCGTTGATTCTCTGGATCCAGAGCTTGCGGAACTCTCCCTTGCGGGCCCGGCGGTCCCGGAAGGCGTACTGACCCGAGTGGAGCAGCTGCTCATTGGCCGACCGGTAGGAACGGCTCTTGTTCCCGTAGTAGCCCTTGGCCCGGGCGAGGGTGTTGCGGCGGCGCTTTCTCGATGCCACGGAGCGCTTTACTCGTGCCATGACTGGTTTCCTTTCGTGGGGTGATCCCGACCGCGATGGCGGGACGCGGGATCTCCGGGGTGCGACTGGTGGTGGGAGTTGCTACTTCTTGCCGAGCATCTGCTTGATGCGGGGAGCATCGGCGGGGTTCAGCTCGGCCTCCAGGGCCAGACGACGCTTGCGGCTCGAGGACTTCTTCTCGAGGATGTGATTGCGGTTGCGGCGACGCCGAACCAGTTTTCCCTTGCCGGTGGTCTTGAAGCGCTTGGCCGCGCCACGGTGGGTCTTCATCTTGGGCATTTCGAATTCTCCATCTGGCAACGCACCCGCTGGGTGCTCACCGTTCGTGGGGACCGGTGGTCCCGCCGATCAGGCCGTCTCGGTGGGGGTGCTCTCGGCCTCGGGGGCCTTGGCACCGTCCTGGCCGCTCTCGCGTTCCTTGCGGCTGGCGGCGGCCTGGGCTCTCTTGTCGGGGCTGAGCACCATGGTCATGTTCCGTCCGTCGAGCTTGGGGGTCTGGTCGACCTTGCCCACGTGGGACACGGCCTCAGCGACCCGGTCGAGGATCTCCATACCCCTCTCGGGGTGGGCCATCTCCCGGCCACGGAACATGATCGTGATCTTGACCTTGTTCCCCTGACCGAGAAACTTCTCGACCTTGCGGGTCTTGGTGTTGAAGTCCCCGATGCTGATCTTGGGGCGGTATTTCATCTCCTTGAGGGAACCATGGGAAGACTTCCGGCGGGATTCCTTGGCCCGCTGGGCGTTTTCGTACTTGAACTTCCCGTAGTCCATTATCCGACAGACCGGAGGACGGGCCTCGGGGGCCACCTCCACCAGATCCAGTCCCATCGTCCGGGCGATCGTGAGGGCCTCCGGCAGCGGCTTGATGCCGATCTGTTCTCCGTCGGGCGCTACGAGCCGCACCTCACGGGCACGGATGCGCTCGTTGATGCGGGGTTCGTCGACGTTCGGGGGTGCTATGGCCGTGCTCGCTTGACCAAGGACGTATCTCCTGCTCTCGTCCGGATTGACTTTCGACTGCTCCCCCGTACTCCGCCCCGACCAGGTCGGGGTTTGGAATCAGAGAGGGCGGCCACCTGATGGTGCCGCCCCGGGAACGTCGGTGCTCGGGGCCCGGAGGCCCTTCGATCGAACGAAACCCGGCGCACCTCACCGCCCAGGCGATCTCCGGGGAGATCACCGGACACTTCGTGGCCGGGTGGGGGGACGACCCCACTTGGTCAGGTTTTCCTCCGGGAAGGTTACCACCCCGGCCGTGGTGAGCAACGCCCGTGGCCCGATCCCGCCCCGGCTAGCCTCTCCCATGGATCGGGAATCGGGGTGTCGGTGCCCGTCGATTCCCACCGACGTCCGACACCGAGGAACCGGAGCCGATCATGAGCACACTGTGGACCCCCGACGGCGAGCACCCGGTGGAACCGGCCGGGTCACCCCCACCCTCTCAGGAGAACGCGGCCGGCGGGGCCGGCCCCGACGAACTCGACGAGGCCCAGGCCCGCGAGATGGCTCAGAAGATGGCCGAGGCCCAGGAGGCTCTCGCCCAGGCCCCTGTCGACCAGGTGGTCAGCAACCACGTGATGGGACTGTTCGAACTGGCCGCCATCCATCTGCGCAAGCAACCCCCGGATCTGGTCTCGGCCCGCCTGCCCATCGACGCCATGGGCCTGCTCATCGACAATCTCGGCGACCGGCTGTTCGAGGCCGAGACGCTCACCGCCGCCCTCAACCAGCTGCGGATGGCCTATGTGGAGCTGGCCCGGGCCGGGGCCGGAGACCAGGATGAGACCGAAGGCGACGAGGAACCCTCAGGGTCCGAAGAAGCCTCACCCCCCGAGGAATCAGAGCCCGATGAACCCGTGCCGGCGGGTGACACCGGGCCCGAGACGGCCTCCGGGGAGCCGACCGGAGGGGATCCGGAGACCTCGTGAGTTCTCCCAACCGTGATCCCGGTTCACCCGATGAGGTGCGCCACCTCTCCCCCGACACCTCCCCCGCCCTCATCGCCGAGGCTCTGGCCGTTGACGGAGCGGTGATCGTCGACCGCCTGGTGGATCCGGCGACGATCGACACCTTCTTCGCCGAGATGGAACCGTGGATCGCCGCCACCCCCCACGGTGCCGACGACTTCGCCGGGCGCTTCACCCGGCGCACCGGCGGGTTGATCGCCCGGTCCCCCACCGCCCGGGAGCTGGTCAGCCATCCCCTCGTCACCGGCACGGTGGATCTGGTCCTGGGCCATCTGACGACCTACCAACTCCATCTGACCCAGGTCATCGAGATCGGGCCGGGGAATCCCGCCCAGGTGGTCCACCGCGACCAGTGGGCGTTCGACTTCTTTCCCTTCCCCTCGGGCTACGAGGTCCAGTGCAACACCATCTGGGCCGGTGACGACTTCACCGCCGACAACGGTGCCACCCGCCTCGTACCCCGAAGCCATCTCATGGAGGATCGGCTCAGGTTGGACCACACCCAGACCGTGCCCGCCGAGATGGAGAAGGGTTCGGTGCTGCTCTACACCGGCTCGCTCTATCACTCCGGTGGGGAGAATCGCACCGATCGACCCCGTCGGGGGATCAACATCACCTACAGCGCCGGGTTCCTACGTCAGGAGGAGAACCAGTACCTGAGTGTTCCCCCCGAGACGGCCCGGAAACTGCCCGAGAGCCTGCTGAGGCTCATGGGCTACCGTCGGGGCGCCTACGCCCTGGGCTACGTCGACGACCTGCGAGATCCCCTCGATGTCCTGCTGGGCCGGGACTCCCGGAGCGAGGCCGGTTTCAGCCCCATCTGAGATCTCTCCAGGTCAGGGGGTGTGTCAGGGGACGATCTTGGCGATCGGCAGTTCCGGAACGTCGGTGGCCCCACGTTCCCGCAGCTCGGAAACGGGTCAGGGGACGATCCTGGCGATCGGCAGTTCCAGAACGTCGGTGGCCCCACGTTCCCGCAGCTCGGAAACGGGTCAGGGGACGATCTTGGCGATCGGCAGTTCCAGAATGTCGGTGGCCCCACGTTCCCGCAGCTCGGGGATGAGGATGTTGATCTCGTTCTTGGCCACGACCGCCTCGACCGCGTAGCCCGACCCTCCGAACAGCTCGTTGACGGTCGGGGTCTTCAACGCCGGCAGCACGTCGATCACCGCGTCGAGGTTGGACCCGGCGGTGTTGAGCTTCACCAGCACCCTCCCCCGAGCCTCGAGAACACCGTTCAGCAGGGTCAGCAACTGCTCCATGGCCTTGCGCCTGGTGGGATCGGCGTAGGCATCGGGGTTGGCCACCAGCTCGGTGTAGCTGGTGAGCATGGTCTCGATGATGCGCAGCCCCGCCGCCTTCAGGGCCCGTCCGGTCTCGGTGATGTCGACCACGCAGTCGACGATGTCAGGCACCTTGGCCTCGGTGGCCCCGTAGCTGAGCCGAACATCGGCATCGACTCCGGCCCGGGCGAAGAATCGCCGGGTGAGCTCGGGGTACTCGCTGGAGACCCTGACCCCGGCGGGAAGATCGGAGACCGACTGCCAGGGGGAGTCACCCGGCACCGCCAGCACTATGCGCACCGGTTGCGATGTGTTCTTGGAGTACTGCAGCTCGCCCAGGGAGACCACGTCGCTGGAGGTCTCCTCGACCCAGTCCCGCCCGGTGATCCCCAGGTCGAAGAGCCCGTCGGCCACGTAGGTGGGTATCTCCTGGGGCCTCAGGATCCGTACCGAGTCGATACGGGGATCGTTCACCGTGGCCTTGTAGTCCACGTCGGAACCCCGCCTGACCGGCAGGTCGGCCTCCTCGAACAGTTGGAACGTGGCCCGTTCCAGTGATCCCTTGGGAAGTACGAGCTTCAACATGGGGACCAACGCTACCGCTGCCGTCCCCCTCCCCCGCGCCGCCATGGCCATCACCTCCAGCCCCGGGGAACTCAGTGACTGGTCGGAGTACCCGCCAACAACGCCAGAGCATGGGGCAGCACGTCGATCACGGTCAGCTCAGTGACTGGTCGGAGTACCCGCCAACAACGCCAGAGCATGGGGCAGCACGTCGATCACGGCGCCCAGGGTCTCGACACATCCCCGGGTGCTGCCCGGGGTGTTGACGATGATGCAGTCACCCCGCGTGCCCGCCACCGCCCGGGAGAGCCGCCCCAGGGGGCTGACCAGTCTCATGGCCTCGGCCAGGCCGGGGGCCTCCCGGTCCAGTACCAGCCGGGTGCCCTCGGGAGTCAGGTCTCGATGGGTGAAGCCGGTGCCACCCGTGGTGACTATGAGCCCGGCGAAGTCGGTGGCCATGGCGGTGAGCGCCTCGGCCACGGTCTCGACCCCGTCGGCCACCACACCGCGGTCCACCACGGTGAAGCCGTTGTCGACCAGGAACGACACGAGCGCGGCGCCACTGCGGTCCTCCCGGGTGCCGTGGATGACACCGTCGGAGACCGTCAGGACCTTGGCCTCCGGTAGTACCTGTGAGGCGTCGTCGACTGAGGAAACGTGATCGTGGCTCATCGAGGCCAGGTTACCGGCGGGGTTCCCACCCCGAGGCTGGAGGGAACCAGCCGGCGAACTCCCCCACCTGCCCCGGGAATCGATCGGGGGAGACGAGACCGCAGGTCAGACCAGAAACTCATCCACCCGCACCAGGAATCGATCGGGGGAGACGAGACCGCAGGTCAGACCAGGAACTCCCCCACCTGCCCCGGGAATCGATCGGGGAGACGGGACCGCAGGTCAGACCAGGAACTCCTCCACCCGCGCCAGGAAACGATCGGGGGAGACGAGATGGGGATAGTGACCCTGGTCGGCCCATACCTCGCATTGCGCCCCCGAAATGAGTTGACCCAACCAGTCGCAGTAGTCGGGCCCGGGGTCGATACCGTGCAGGGACAGGTAGGGAGCCTCGATCCCCCCGAACGTCTCGGCCACGATCCCGTCGAGCTCCTCGACGCTGGAATTGAACAGCACGTCCCACACACCCAGCACCACATCCTGTTCGGGGTGTTCGATCGCCGCCAGCCTCTCCCTCTCCTCGGGACCCAGGGGGCCCTTCAACGTCTCGAATATCTGGTCCATGACCGCTTCGAACGCCTCACCCCTGAGCATAGGTTCGACCGCCAGCAGCTGGGCCTGAAAGGCAGCCAGGGCCAGAGGCTGGTCGACATTGACCACCCGGCGGACCGGGAACGCCGAGGCGTATGCGGTTACGACCGTCCCGCCCAGACTGTGCCCCAGCAGGTCGGGGGTGTCGGCGCCCTCCGCCGCGGCCACGGCGGCCACGTCGGCCGCCATCGTCGCCAGGTCGTAGGGACCCTTGCGTTCGGACTCGCCGTGGCCTCTGAGATCCACGGCCACGACCCGATGGGACTCGGCCAGGCGGGGAACCAGGGGGTCCCACATGCGACGTGACTCCGTGATGCCGTGTACCACGACGAGATCGGGGCCCTCGCCCGTCACCTCATAGACGATGGCGGCTCCGTCACCGGCCTCGACCCTGCGCACACTCCCCTGACCCATCGCTGTTCTCCCTCTGTGAAGTCCTCTCCGATCCTGGCGACCGGGCGGCTCGACCGTCGACCACAGTACATCCGCCACCCTGCGGACTCACCGGAATCCAGCGGGGTCCGCAGTACCTCTGATCGACACTTCCGACCGACCATCACCGGACTCCCGACCGACACTTCCCATCGACCATCACCGGGTTTCTGATTCGACCCATTCACCCCGATGGATGCACTCGCTACCAACCGCATCGCGTTCCATTCCACCTTTCGATAGGTTCTGTGGCCGTGGGCTCCCTCCAGATCCGCCTGTTCGGCGGCCTCGAACTGTCGGCGGAAGGTACCCGTCTGCCGCTACCCGCCTCACGGCGGGCCCAGGCCCTGCTGGCCTACCTGGTGCTGAATCCCGGGCCATGTCGTAGGGCCAAGGTCATCGGGGAGCTCTTTCCCGAATCCTCCGAAAAGAGGGGCCGCAAACAACTCAGCCAGGAACTGTGGAAGCTGAACAGTCTCCTCGACAGCCACCTGCCCGAAGGTCAGCTGATCCTGCAGCGCTCGGAGACGGTTGAACTGTCCCCCTCGGCCCGGGTCTGGATCGACACGGCGGAATTCGATCGGGCCTACCGGGCCTGGCAGCAGGCCAAACCGGGCAGCCCCGAGGAGTTCGCGGCTCTCGAGGCCGCCGCCTCCCTCTACACCGGGGAACTGCTGGCGGGATTCTACGACGACTGGCTGCTCAGCGCCCAGGCCTCCGCCCGCGATCTGGCCCTCCAGGTCTTCGATCGGCTGGTCGAGCTCCTGACCGCCCGGGGAGAGTACGTCTCGGCCCTGGGCTGGGCCCGGCGCCTCATCGACCTCGATCCCCTGACCGAGGCCAGTCACCGCCGCCTCATCCGGGTGGAGCTGCTCCTGGGCCGTCCGACCCGGGCTCTCAAGGCCCTGGAACAGTGCCGCGAACTGCTCGAACTCGAGCTCGACACGCCTCTGTCCGCCGCCACGGAGGCCCTGAGGGAGGACATCGAGAGGGTGCGGGCGGATCGCTCGCCGCCCCCTCTACCGCGCTCCGACGAACGTCATCACCGCATGGTGGGGCGCGACGGAGAACGCAGCGTGCTGTCGGAGGCCCTCGACAGCCTCATAGAGGGATCCCCCTGTGTGGTGCTGCTCACGGGCACCTCGGGCATGGGACGGACCTCGCTGGTCGAGTCCCTCGCCCTCGACGCCCGCTGGCGTGGGGTGACCCTGGCCGCCGCCACCTGCCGAGCGGGCGCCGACGCTCCCCTCCAGCCCCTGCTGGAGGCGGCCCGGACGATCGTCACCCCACTGCCGGCCTGGCAGCTCGAGAACCGCCTCGACCACGACCAGCTCCTCCTCCTGGAACCCTTCATTCCCCATCTCAACGCCGGCGGCGACTCCCGGTCCCCCGCCGCCCCGGAGTCCGAGCTGACCGCCGCGCTGAGCGCCCTGTTCGAGTGCCTGGCCGAAGGCCGACCCCTGATGGTCGTGATCGACGACTTCCATCTCGCCGATCCCGCCAGCCGCCGTCTGGTCCTGGATCTGGCCCGGCTGGCCGCCGGCGGCCGACTGGGTCTGCTGGTGAGCTGCGAGGAGGGAGCCGCCCGTACCGACACCGACCTCTGGAACTGTCTACGGCGAATCGACCGGCTCACCGGCTCCCGTCGGGTCGAACTGGGACCGCTCGGCCGGCCCGAGATCGCCCGCCTCGTCGCCATCACCCCCGGGATACCGTCCGACGACGGTCTCGCCGACCGGATCGCCGAACTGACCGGGGGGAACCCGCGCCAGATCCTGCGCCTGCTGTCCCGACTGTCGGAGACCGAAGGAGCCCCCGGCCCCGACCTCGAGGTGCTGGCCCTCGAGATGGGCATCCCCGAGCGGCTGCTCTCCCGGGTCGAGGGACTGAGTTCCCGGGCCCGTCAGGTTCTCCGGGTACTGGCGGTGGCCGGTTCCCCGATCCCGGTGACCACCCTGGACCAGCTGGCCCCGGGGGGAGCCACGGAGGCCGCCGAGACGATATCGGCCATCACCGATCTGCTCGATCGCCAGATCATCGTCGAGGACCGCGGCCACCTGTCGGTCACGAGCCGCCTCCTGGCCCGGTCCTTCGCCGACAGTCTCGACCCCGCGGAGCTGGCCCAGGTTCACTCCCAGGTGGCCGAACTCCTCGAAGCGTCCGGCGCCCCCCCGAAGGTCGTCGCAGGGCACCTGACCCTCGCCGGTGAGCCCGTCGCCGCCTGGGAGCGGTGGCACCGGGCCCTGAGCGAGGCGGTGGCCGAGGGCCATCCGACCGTGGTGCACGACATAGCCCCGGCGCTGCTCTCCTCCGACGACATCGGAAAGGTGCCGGCCGACCTGGCGGCCCGGACACTCCTCGTCGCCCATCAGGCGGCCGAGATCGTGGGGGACGTGCAACTCCAGTCGGCCCTGGTGGAACGGGCCGCTGAGCTCGGGCCCCTGTCCGAGGCGGTCGACGTGGACCGTTCCGCCCGACTCATCCGGACGCTCGGTCATCGTGCCGCGTGGGCGGAGGCCGAGGCCGAGGCCGCCCGGGCCCTGGAGCGCCTCGATCCCCGGGCCGTTCCCGGGGCGGAGGCCGAGATCCATCTCGCCCTGGGGACGACCCGGGCCCTGGCCGCCCGGCTGGGTCCGGCTTTCGAGGCTCTGGGCCGGGCCGTCCAATCGGCCGTCGACAGCATGACCCGGGCCCGGGCGTACGCCGCCATGGCGAACTCGGCCTGGCTGACCTCGATGGTCGACGAGGAGGGTCCGGCTCTCATCACCCAGCTCCTGGAGACCTCCGGCGAGCGACTCGCGCCCCATCTGCGTATCGAGTTCAATCGGGCCCTGGCCGTCACCCGATTCCGCGGCGGGGACTCGGCGCTGAGTCCCGTGCACATGGACCGGGCGGTGGAGCTGGCCGAGAGGATCGGAGCCCTCCCGGCCGCCTCGGCCACCCGGGCCGCCCGCGCCACCGGCCTCCTGATCACCGGGCGTCTCGGCGAGGCCCTCATGGATCTGACCGAATCGGCCGAGCTTGTGGCCCAGCTGCCCGCCCGGCGACAGACCGCCGAGGTGCAGCTCTCGCTGGCCTCCGCCGCCGCCCAGACCATCGGCGACATCGATCTCGTGGACCATCACGGGCGGGCCGCGTTCAACTACTTCGAGTCGACCGACAACCCGGCCTGGGCGGCCATGGCCCTCGACCCCCTCATCACGATCGCACTGTGGACCGACGAACTCGACGAGGCCACGGCCCGGATGGAACGTCAGGCCGAGCTCTGGTCGGAGGCGGGGATCGGACCCATGCCCGACTTCATGACGATCACCCGCAGTCGACTACCCGCCCACCACGGGGACTTCGAGCGGGCTCTGGACGAGATCTCGGGCTGCTCCCCCCGCCCCGTCGGCTACCGGGTACGGGTCGAGCTGTACCGGGCCCGTCTGCTCTTCGCCGCCGGGCGAATCGAGGAGGCGGCCGAGACGGTGGAGCGGATATCGGATTCCCTGGCCCACGGACTGCTGCTGCCCGAGCTCTACCACCTCAAGGGGCTCCTCCATCGCCACCGTGGCGACCGCAATTCCTGGCGTCAGGCCTGGGATCACGGCTACCGGATCCTCTCGTTGTCGCTGCAGCCCCTGGACCCCGATGTGATCCTCGACGCCGGGCCCCCCTGGTCGCTGGAGCTGCTGGCCCATCACCGGGAGCACCGTTCGGTGTCGGTCGTGGCCCGCCTGCGGGCCGCCACCTCGACGACCGGCCCGACCCCCGAAGGCGACTTCATCGATGTCGACTGGACCGTGGCCCACTCCGGGGACCTCCTCTTCCCCGAGGGGCCCGAACGCCGGCGCCAGAGAATACTGAGGCTGGTCGAGGAGGCCCGGGGCGCCGGGGCCGTGCCATCCACGACCGACCTGGCGATCGCCCTGGGGTCCAGCACGGCCACGATAAAGCGGGATCTGGCCCACCTGCGTGAGCGGGGCCATCTGGTCGACACCCACGGTATGGAGCCCCGAAGGCCACCGGAGAGCCAGTAGATCACTCTGCGTGACTGCTTGGACTCCCATGTCCAAGAATCGCCCACTTTTCGCCGGCGATCCGGAGATGAGCGCCTGGCGGCGATGATCTCACCGTTGTCGGAGATACCTCCGAGAGAGACGTGTTCCAGAGTGTGTGACGTAACAACTCATACCGGATCACGTCCAGACCAGTTCGGGACGGAACACCGAGGGATCACGATCTCTCCGCTTCCGTCCGGGATCGGACGCCGACCACCGCACCAACCCAGTCATCCCGGTGCCGGCGGCGTTCTCGGGATCGGGGGTGTCGACGGCGGAGCAAATGGACCGGTGGCCGTCGACCCCCAGATCCAGTCGGATCCAGCAGATCGAGTCGGATCCCGCCGGATCCAGTCGGATCAAGCCGACCCGCCGATTCAGCGGCTCGCGCCGCTCCAGCCGACCCGCCGATTCAGCCGGCCGGAATCTGCCGGCGATCGGCCATGAAGGGGAACTGCCGGCGCACCTCGGCCACCGTCTCGGCCGTCACCTCGGTGACGAGGAGGGCCTCGCGATGGGCGGCCGACACCAGTACCCGGCCCAGGGGGTCGATCGCCGCGCTGTCCCCGCTGTAGGCGATCTCGCCCGTCGCGGCACCGTCGGGCCCGCTCCCGTGACCGATACCCACCCGGTTGACGGCCACCACGTAGGCCTGGTTCTCGATCGCCCGGGCCCTCAGGAGGGTGCTCCACTGCTCGCGACGCGAAGCGGGCCAGTTGGCCGGGATCACGTACATGTCGGTGTCAGGGGCCAGGGCCCAGAATTCGTTGGCGAAACGAAGGTCGTAGCAGACGAAGGTGCTGACCCGCAGGCCCTCCACGTCCACCGTGAGGAACTCGCCTCCGGCCCCGTAGTGATCGGGTTCGGAGGAGTATCCGAATGGATGGATCTTGCGGTAGGTGTGCATCTCCCCATCGGGTGACACCAGAAACAGGGTGTTGTAGGGACGCTCCCCCCGGGCGTGGACCACAGGCACCGAGGCGCAGGTCCACACCGAATGGTCGCTGGCCCAGCGGCGCAGCCGGCGTACCGAGGGCCCGTCGAGATCCTCGGCCACGTCGGCGGTGTTCATCGAGAAACCGGTGGAGAACATCTCCGAAAGGACCACCAGCCGAGCGCCCGAACCGGCGGCCGCCGCCACCTGGGCGTCGAGACGGTCGAGATTCTCCAGGGTGCGCTCCCACACGATGTCGTGCTGGACCAGCGCCACCCTCACGACGCCTCCTCCCCCGGGCCCGGCCGCAGCCGACCCAGGCGTTCGGCGGCCTCCCGGAGCACCTCGGGTCTCTTGCAGAAGGCGAACCTGACCAGGTGGCGACCCTCGGCCGGGTTGTCGTAGAACACCTGGGTGGGGACCCCCACCACCCCGGCCCGGTCGGGCAACGCCAGACAGAACTCGATCCCGTCGACACCGCCGAGGGGTCGGATGTCGGCGTTGACGAAATAGGTCCCCTGGGGGCGGTAGACGACCATGCCCGCCTCCTCCAGTCCGTCGCAGATGATGTCGCGCTTGGCTCTCATGTCGGCGGTGAACTCGGAGTAGTAGTCGTCGTCGAGATCCAGAGCCAGGGCCACCGCCGGCTGGAACGGGGCACCACCGACGTAGGTCAGGAACTGCTTGGCGGTGCGCACCGGGGTCACGAGATCCTCGGGGCCGCACACCCATCCGATCTTCCACCCGGTGAAGCTGAACGTCTTCCCGGCCGAGCTGATGGTGAGGGTCCGGCCCCACATACCCGGCAGGCCGGCCAGGGGTATGTGCTCACCGTCGAACACGAGATGCTCGTACACCTCGTCGGTGACCGCTATCAGGTCGTGGCGGCGGCAGAGATCGGCGATGTGGTCCAGTTCGGCGGCGTTGAAGACCTTGCCGGTGGGGTTGTGAGGTGTGTTGAGCAGGATCAGCCGGGTCTTGGGGGTGATCGCCGCCTCCAACTCCTCGGGGTCGTAGGAGTAGTCCGGGGGACGCAGGGTCACCACCTTGCGCACCCCTCCGGCCATGGCGATGGTCGCCCCGTAGGAGTCGTACCAGGGTTCGAAGGTCACCACCTCGTCACCGACCTCGAGCAGGGAGAGCATCGTGGCCGCTATGGCCTCCGTCGCCCCCGCCGTCACCAGGATCTCCCCCTCGGGGAGGTAGTCGATGTCGTAGAAGCGCTTCTGGTGGCGGGATATCGCCTGACGCAGTTCGGGGATTCCCGGACCCGGTGGGTACTGGTTCACCCCGTCGAGGATCGCCTGGGCCGCGGCCCGGGCGACCACCTCCGGCCCGTCGGTGTCGGGAAAACCCTGGCCCAGGTTGATGGCTCCGGTTCTCAGGGCCAGGGCCGACATCTCGGCGAAGATTGTGGTGCCGAAGCCCTGGAGGCGGGAGTTGAGGTACCGAACTCGTTCACTCACGCCCCGAAGAGTAGGCGTTGGGAAGCCCGCGGGCCCTGTTCAACCCTCCCGGCTCAGCCGCGCCGCCGCCACCGGAAAACCGCCATACCGTCCGTGCCGTGGTCCTGGGGCAGGACCAGCCCCCCGCTCCCCCAGGGGCGCCACCGATCCGGATGCGATGCCTCGATGGGCTCGAAGTCGCTCCTGGCGTCGACGATCCCGGCCACGTCCACGGACTCGGCCCGGGTGAGAGTGCACACGGCGTAGACCAGCACACCCCCGGGCCGGACCAAATCGGCCGCGGCGGGAAGTATGCGGCCCTGCAGCTCGGCCAGCCGATCCAGGTCGTCGGGCCGCAGGCGCCAGCGGGCGTCGGAGCGACGGGCCAGGGCGCCCAGTCCCGAGCAGGGGGCGTCGACCAGGACCGCCCCGACCGATCCCGACCTCACGGGTGGCCTCGCCGCGTCGGCGAGGGTGACCGTCACCCGGTCCCGCCCGAATCGCTCCGCCACCCGGCTCAGGGACCTGACCCGGGGCCTGGATATGTCCGCCGCCACGACCTCGGCCCCCCGTCCGGCCAGGGATGTCGCCTTTCCCCCCGGAGCGGCACACAGGTCCAGCACCGTGTCGCCGGGTTCGACGGGTACCTCGTCGGCGACCCACACCGACGCCAGGCCCTGTACGAAACCGTCGGAGCGGGCCGGAGCCCGTTGGGCCCTGTTCATGGCCTCCAGCGCGGCCACGGCCTCGGAGCCGAGATCGGCGGTGACCCGCTCGAACAACCAGTCGGGATAGGAGAGCCTCACCGCCTCACCGGGCCACTCGACCCCGGCGAGGTCGATCTCACTGACCCTTCGGAGAACGGCGTTGACCAGACCCCTCACCCGGGTCCTGGCCGCCCCCACCGTGGCGGAGACGGCGGCGTGGGGCGGGGTTCCCATCCAGTGGATCTGGTAGGTGCCCAGACGGAGCAGGGCCCTCACGTCGGTGTCGATGTCCCGGTTCAGGAAGGGGTCGATCAGGAAGTCCAGGGCCCGTGACATGCGGACCGCCCCGTGGGCCATCTCGGTGATCAGGGCCCGGTCGCGGGCGTCGAGACCACCTCGCGACTCGAGCACCGTGTTCAGGGCCTCGGGTGTCCTGGCTCCCCCGGCCACCGCCACCAGCACCTCCAGGGCGGCGGAGCGGGCCGCCACTCCCGAGGTGTTCACCACAACCGGTCCCCGGTACCCACCCGGGCACCGTTGACCCAGTCGGCGGCACGTTGTCGGCCCCTTCCCTCGGGCTGGACCTCGAGCAGCTCCACGAACCCCTCTGCCGCGGTGACGAAGACTCGCCGGGAGGCGACCGTCAGGGTGCCCGGTGCCCCCGTCCCGCCGACCTCGGTCGGCACCGGGAACACGTCCGAGGGGAGTTCGGCGAGATGGCGGGCCCGGTGGATCTTGAGTCGCGGGCCGGACCCACCCTTCTCACCGTCGCCACCGCCGTCGCCGGCCAGCCGGGTCCA
>DRKF01000440.1 GCA_011051915.1 Acidimicrobiales bacterium
GGCGACCGGAGTGGGGACCTCGCTGTCACCGCCTCCCGGTCGGGGCAGCGAGGGTTCCTTCTCCAGGCCCAGCTCGCGGCCCAGTTCGGCCCGGTCATCGGTCATGTCGTCGCGGTCGAAGCGCTCGGCGGCGTAGCCCGCCGCCCGGCGGGCGTCCTCCACGGCGGTGTCCACCACCGTCACCGAACGATCCAGCATCGACCGCAGCTCGTCGTAGGACTCCCTGAGCTGCTCGATCCCGGCCCGGAGCTGGTACAGCTCCCGCCGGGAGTCGCGGCGCCTCCCCGCCAGGTCGGCCAGCATGCGCTCGCGGGCCGCCTGGGCCTCGGCCAGCATCCCCCGGCCCTCCTCGATGGCCGCCTCCCTCCGGCGCAGGGCCTCCGAATCGGCCTCGGCCAGACGGGTGGCCACGATCTCGTCCGCGGCGGAGACGCGGCGATCGGCCTCGGCCCGGGCCTCCTCACGGATCGTCTCCGCCTCGGCCCTGATCTCCTTGGCCTCCGCCTGGGCCTCGTGAAGCATCTTCTCCACGTTGGCCTCGGCCCGGGTTCGAATGTCCCGGGCGGCGTCATCGGCGGTCCGCAGAACCCGAGCCGCCTCCTCACCAAGCAGCTGGTTCAACTGGTCACGGGTGAGATCCTCGATCCCCGGTGGAGGCTTGGCCGACGCCTCGGCCAGCTCGGCCCGGGTCCGCTCGAGAGTCTCCTCGACCCTTCGGACCTCACCGGCCACCCGGGCCAGGAAACCCCTGACGTCACTGATGTCATAGCCCCGGAAACTGTGCGCGAACTCCTGGCCGGCAATCTTCTCGGGGGTCATCTCCGAGGCGCGTTCGGTGGATCGGTTCGCCATACCGAGTCAGAGTACGACTGCTGATGGCCTCTCCGGCGCACCCCGGCCGGAAAACCGGTGCCCGAACCCCACCCGGCTCAGGCTGCCGGCTTCTCCGCCTCGGTGTTCTGCGCCGAGGGCATCGCCAGTTCGAGGGCGTTACCACCGTGCTCGGCCAGCACGTCGAGAGCGTCCTGCAGAGTGTCGACTCCCGCCACCTCGACATCGTCACCGAGGACCTTGCGGGCCGCTTCCACATGATCGGTGGGGACTATGAACAGATCGACCCCCGCCCGCCTCACCGCGTGGGCCTTCTGCTCGATGCCGCCGATGTTGCCCACCCGACCGGTCGGGTCGATCGTTCCGGTCGTCGCCACCTGCAGACCGCCGGTCAGTTCCCCGGGGGTCAGAACGTCGAGCACGGCCAGGGTCAGGGCCAACCCGGCGGAGGGGCCACCCACGTTGGCGGTGTCGATCTCGATGTCGAAGGGGAGCGGAAGGGGGGTCAGATCCTCGAAACCGGCCATGCCCAGGAACGCCACATCGGGATCGTCGGCGCTCCGTGTGAGGGTGACCTTCACCTTCTCGGTGGGGGCGTCCGGCGGAGGCGGCACCGGCTGACCGTCGGGATTGAGACTGCGGCGGCGAACCGTCAACTCGATCACATCACCGGGTCGGTGGGAATGGATCAGGTCCACCATCTGCTGCCAGGTCTCGATCCTCTCGCCGTCGACGGCCGCTATGGAGTCGCCCACCTCGAGGACCTCCGCCGCCGGGGTGCCATCCTCGATCTGGGCCACGATCACCCCGTTGGACTGGATCACGTCGAACCCGAGCTGCTCGAGAGCCACCCTCTTGGCGACCTCCTGGGAGTCGCTCATGGCCTGCAGGTTGACCTCGCGGTTCTCGTCGGGGCTCCGCCCCCCGAGTATCTCGTCGGTCGGCACCAGATCCACCGCCGGGTCCATCCACGCCGAAACCGCCTCCAGCACGGTCACCTCGCCGGCGAGGCTCACGGTGGTGAAGTACACCTCGCCCTCGGGAATGAACTCCGGCGTGCCCGACACGGTTATGTGGTTGTCGAGCGGCACCGCCGAGCCCGGGGCCACGCGGTAGTAGGACAGGTGGTAACTGCTCATCGCCACCAGAGCGAGCAGGAGAACCACGGCGAGAACGGAGATGACCGTTACGGCACGGGAGGCGCCCTTCGGTCGTGTCGGCGACGGCTGTACGCTTTGTTCCTGCTCGGTGAGATCTGTCACTTCTCGTCCATGTGAATGGGGAGCCACCAGACTGCCACGGTCCGAACCCAAGTCTTCGTCACCGGGTAGGACCGCCCACCCGGTGGCCCCCGTCCGGCACCGGACGGGGACAGGTCCTGCAGATCAGGGACACTGAGACCATCGACTACACGGGACACAAGTTGAACACCGCTCCAGGAGAATCCAGCACCTCGGCCCGACGGGTGTCACCCGACCCCGCCGGCCGCCCCGGCCCGCCCCCCGGCGGACCCGGGAGCCCGCTGTCCGATCCTCACCGGACCGGCCCGGTCCCCGCCTACACCCCCGGTTCGACCGCTGTCCCTCCCCGCCCGGGGCGTTTCAACCTGCTGGCCCGGCGCCGGGCCCCCCGCGACATGTGGGAGCCGGCCCGGCCCATCCCACTGTGGCGGCGGCTCTTCGCCCTGATCTCGCTGGCTGTGATCGCTGTCACCGCCGGGGCGATGTTCGCGGCCACCGTCGCCGCCGCCCTCGGAGGACTGGCCCTGGCCATCCAGTCCCTGATCTCCTGAGGGAGACCTTGAACCACGACTCGGTCCGGTCCCGTCGCCGTCGGGTCGTCCTGGCCGGCTACGACGGCGACACCGGGTTCATCACCAGGTCCCTCACCGATCCCGATGCCCGGGTACGGGCCCTGGCCCTCTCCGCGGCGGAACGGGCGGGCGTCCTCACCCCTCCGATGCTGGCCTCGGGGGCCTCCGATCCCGAGCCCGAGGTGAGAGCGGCCGTATGCCGACTGGCCGCCGGTCACTCCCACTTCGACC
>DRKF01000441.1 GCA_011051915.1 Acidimicrobiales bacterium
ACCGGTTTCGACCTGCTCCGATCGGGAGGGACTCCGACTTCCCGAACGGAGCACACCGATCCGGGCCGTGGGGGTCAGGGCATCAGCTGGCTCGTGAGGCGCGGAAGGCCCGGGCCAGTAGGGGGGTCTCCTCGCTGGTCTCCAGCAGTGAGCTGCGGCGCTCGGCGGGATCTCCCACCCAGTCCGATGTGTTCCTGGTGTCCGATGCGGTGTCCGACGGTTGCTGGGCCGTGTCCGCGGTGTCCGAGGGTCGCGGGGCCGTGTCCTCGGAGTTCCCCTCGGACCACAGGGTGGCGTCCGACGGTGTCTCGTCCGGTGGCGACCCGGCGCGGCGACGGCTCCGGCGGGAGCGATGCGGCGGGGCGGTTTCCGCGGTGCTGTCGAGCACCCAGAGTCGGGGATGGCCGTCGCGCCGATCCTGGATCTCCCAGCCTCGGGGGACGACGATCGAGTCCGCGTGACGCGAGCACAGAGCGGTCATCAGCTGGTCCTCACCGGGAATCTCGACCAGCCAGACGGTGCGTGATCCCGGGTCGTGGAGAAGGCCCGCCTCGGCGGGAGCCGAGCAGCCCATGTGTGCACACAGCGCCATGGCCGAACGATAGCCGGTGACGGGACTCCGACAGGGGGAGGTTCCCGTCACCGGCTGGCTGGTACCGGTGGGGAGGTTCCCGTCACCGGCTGGCTGGCACCTGTGGGGAGGTTCCCGTCACCGGCTCGGTGGTCGGCGGTATGGGGGTTCCCGTCGCCGGCTCGGTGGAACCGGCATCGGCGTGCGGGATCAGGACTCGGTCGGGTCGGGTCGGTTGAGCCCCTCGATCCGGTCGAACACCCGCGGCCAGAAGCGGTCGCGGGCCGCCCAGACCCCTCCCACACCGAACATGATCACCAGGATCGCTCCGAGGGAGGCCACGATGGTCTTGAACAGGGTGTCCACGATGTCCTGGGCGATCTGGATCTGGTCCAGGGCGGCGAACACCCCGATGGTCCAGATGGCGGCGACCACCACCCGGGTGATGGCCTTCCCGTAGTCCAGGTGGGCGACGGCGGGGGAGACCATGTTGCGGACCCCGCTGGCCACCGCCCCGGTGATCACCACGATGATCAGGGCCACGAAGATCTTGGGGATGAACGCCAGCATGGAGTCCAGAGCGTCCTGGATGTCACTCTGGCCGAAGGCGCCGATGGCCAGTTTCAGAACGATGAGGACGACGCCGTAGTACACGACCTTGGCCAGGAGCAGGGCGGAGTCGGCGTAACCGGCCCTCTCCAGGTGTCCACCCAGACCGGAACGATCGACCACCTGGTCGAACCGCAGCCGGGTCAGGACCCGGTGGACGATCTTGCGAATGATGCGGGCGACCCAAAGCCCGATCAGCAGGATGATCAGGGCACCGATGAGCTTGGGGATGAACTGGGCCACGTTAGACCAGGCATCCTCTATGCCCTGTCTGAATGTGATTGCGAGCATGTCCGTTGCACTCCTCTGTCAGCGGGGGCGGAACTTCGATCCGTCCCTCCGGATGGTGGGACGGATGGGGTTCGGCGGAGTCGCGCGATTCCCCGGGATGACCCTCTGGGCGTCGGTCCGTGGCAATCTGAACGGAATCGTGGTTCGAGACCGCGACCTTGGGTGACGTCGCGGCGTCCTGTTTCCATGGTGGCGGCATCGGGCCTTCGCAGGTCGTTCGACATCGGATCTCGGCTCCGGACGAGGTGGCCGCGTCCGGCCGCCTCGACTGCTCCGACATCCCCAATCCGAATCAGACTCTTGACCGACTCCCATCCGACAGCCTCAGAGGACGTGAAAACGGTTCCGGCACGGTCGGATCACGTCGTTCCCGGCACCCCCGTGGACCTCGACGAGGCCGAGCAGCTCCGGCTGCTGGTACGGGAGTACTCGGCGGCGATCTACCGGGTGGCCCTGTCGATAGTCAGGGACTCGGCGCTGGCCGAGGACGTCACCCAGGACACCCTCATGAAGGCGTGGCAGGCCCTCCCCGGGTTTCGGGGGGAGAGCTCGCTGCGGAGCTGGGTGCTGCGGATCGCCCACAACACGGCCATCTCGACCCTGCGCAAGCGACGGGACGTACTCGCCGACCCGAACACCCTGCCCGAACGCGAGACCCGGGGCTCCGTCGAGCGCGATGCCCAGGATCGTGCCGTCATGGCCGAGTTCACCCAGGCTCTGGAGGAACTCGACGAGCTGTCGCGAAGCATCGTGGTGCTGCGAGAATTGGAGCATCAGAGCTACGAGGAGATCGCCACCACCTTGGATCTGCCGCTACCGACGGTGAAGACCAGGTTGTTCCGGGCCCGCCGGAAACTCGCCCACGCGCTAGAAGGGTGGAAGTGATGGCGTTGCTGCATCCCTCCACCCGCCGGCTCCGTGAATGGCTGGAGACCCCGCCCGGGGCCGAACCCGACGCCGGGGTGGAGGAACACGTATCCCACTGCGAGCGCTGCGCCGACGAACTCGAGGCCCTCGACGCCACAGCCGAGGTCGGGGTCGGCGAGACCTCCGAGGTGCGGGTGGCGTTGCAGGAGGTTCTGGCTCCACCCACTGGACTGGAGCAGCGGATGGAGGACAGGATCGAGGCCGCCCTGTTGGCCCGGAGGGATCTCAAGCTCCTGGCCGGCCTGATGGGAGTGAGCATCGAGACCACCCGGCTCCTGATGGAACCGCCCGAGGAACCCCGATCATGAGTACCCACACACGACTATCGCGGCCGGGTCGGAGCACCGGTCCTGAGGGAGCGGCGGCAGCGCAGCCGCAGATCGGGAGCTGGAGATGAACAAGTGGATATGGGTGGCCGTGGCCGTGGTGGCGGGCCTGGTGGTCGGAGCGGTGATCTCGGCCATCGTTCGCCGTCTGCTGTCCCGGGACAACCGTCCCGACATCCTGCAGCGTCTCTCCGAGCCGGTGGCCGGTCTGGCCTTCTCCCTCTCGGTCGTGGCCGGTCTGATCGTGGCTCTGGGAATCGTCAAACCCGACTCCCTCGACACCCTGCCGACCGACGTCGTGGACTACCTGCCCCGACTGTTGACCGGGGTGATCGTGCTCATGGTGGGGTCGGCGGCGGCCGGTCTGGCCTCCGGGGCGGTGGGTCAGGCCCTGGCCCGTTCGGGGGCCACAGCCCAGAAGACGGTGCCCACGGTCGTCCGGGGATCGATCCTGGTTGCGGCCGGGATACTCGCCGCCGACCAACTGGGGATCGACACCACCATCATCACCCTGGCCGTGGCGGCCGTGCTGTTCAGTGCCGGGGCCGGGGCGGCGATGATGATCGGGTTCGGCAGCCGGGAGGTCGCCGGTCAGGTGGCCGCGGCCCGGGCTCTACGCCAGATGCTGTCCGAGGGTGACACGGTGACCATCGAGGACCGCACCGGTCTGGTGGTGGCGATCCACTCGACGGCCACCGAACTGTCCCTGGCCGGAGGCGAGAGGGTTCTGGTGCCCAACTCCCGGTTCCTCAACCACGACATCTTCATCTCCCGGGCGGGGGACGAACGCGACGAAGCCCCCTAGCGCGGCGGGTCGACCCTTCCGGTGGGGGGCGGGAATCAGATCGTGGTGTCGGTGGCCACGGGACGGGTGGGATCGGAGCACCACTCCGACCACGAGCCCGGATAGAGGCGTCCCAGGCCGAGGCCCGCGTACTCCATGGCGAGCAGGTCGTGGCAGGCGGTGACCCCCGACCCGCAGGAGACGACGGTCCGATCGGCCCGGTCGACCCCGTGCTCCCGGTAGTGGGCGACCAGGGTGTCGGGCGACGGAACCCGACGGTCGCGACCCAACTTGGAGGCCACCGGGATGTTGATCGCTCCCGGGATATGCCCGGCGCGAGGGTCGATGACCTCCTCCTCACCCCGGTAGCGGCCGGGAGCCCGGACATCCACGATGGTGATCCCCGGGTCGGAACCGGTGCTGATGGCCCGACTCAGTTCCTCCACCTCGGTGATGTCGGCCAGCCGCTCGGCGGGCCAGGGTCGCACCTCGAACGTGGCCGGCTCGATAACGGTCTCTCCCTCCTCCAGCGGCCCGTCCCACGCGTCCAGTCCACCGTTCAGCAGGGCCGCATCCACACCCAGGGCCCGCAGCATCCAGACCAGCCGGGCGGCGGCGACACCGCCCATGTCGTCGTAGGCCACCACCGGGACCGCTCCGGAGATCCCCAGGGAGGAGAGGTAGGCGGCGAGATCCTCCGGAGTGGGCAGGGGATGGCGACCGCGTCCCTCGTCGGGGGAGGCGGCCAGGCGGTCGAGGTCGACGTGTACGGCTCCGGGGACATGGCCCCGGAGATACACCTCGCGGCCGTCGCGCCCTCCGATGTACCAGCGGACATCGGCCCAGATCACCTCCGGTAGTTCGGTCACCTCACCCAGGTCCATGAACGGGGGGATCGGGGGCGAGGTGTGGTCCGGTGCTGGGCTCAAGGCGGGCTCCTGTCCTGGGAGGGCTGGTCGTCCGGGGTGATTCGGGAAATGGTGGCCCGCCGGTTCAGCCGGCGCCGAACATGGCCAGCCACTCCTGCTCGGTGCGGGGCTTGAACACGAAGTTGTGTTGGCGGGTCTCACCCATGCTGGCGGCCGGCCGGGTCGAGTAGTTGTGGCCGGGGTAGAGAATCGTGCGGTCGGGGATCCGGGCCAGCTTGTGATGGAGGCTGTCGAACATGGCGGCGGGATCGGCTCCGGGCAGATCGGTGCGCCCACAGCCGTCGAGAAACAGGGTGTCCCCCGCCACCAGGCCGCCCCGCACCAGGAAGCACTGGCTGCCGGGGGTGTGGCCGGGAGTGTGGATCAGTTCGATCTCGACCCCGCCGACCTCCACCACGTCCCCGGACCGGTGCAGCACCAGTGAGGAGTCCTCGATGTCGGTGACCTTCTTGATCCACTCGGCCTCGTCGGCCTGAATGTGGATGGGAACATCGGCATGGGCGAGCAGCTCACTCACACCCTCGATGGTCATACCCATCATCGACCCCCCGATGTGATCGGGGTGGTAGTGGGTGGCCAACGCCCCGGTGATCTCCATGTCGTCGGCCCTGGCGATCTCGAGTAGATCGGTGACCGAATACGCGGGATCCACCACCACGGCCTCTCCGGTGTCGCGGTCGCCTATGAGGT
The DNA here is from genome assembly GCA_011051915.1 of Acidimicrobiales bacterium. Classification (GTDB taxonomy): domain Bacteria; phylum Actinomycetota; class Acidimicrobiia; order Acidimicrobiales; family Poriferisodalaceae; genus DRKF01. The sequence continues at coordinate 5,128 of DRKF01000441.1, forward strand.
ACACGAAGTTGGCCATCTGGCGGGCCACGGGATCGGATCTGGCGAAATCCCTTCCGGCGAGCAGCTGTCGGAAGTAGAGACGATCGTCCATACTCCGAGGTTAGGAGCACAGCCGACAGATCCCGCAACCGATCCGTGGGTGACGGGCCCGCTCCACCGAGCAGATGAGGATCGCCACATGGACGCCCTGAAGCAGGTCGAGTCGACGGTGAGGTCGCGGGAGGGGAATCTGCTGGACCTCAGCCATCGGATTCACGCCCATCCCGAACTCGGATTCGAGGAGCACGACTCCTCCCGCTGGTGCGCCGAGGTCCTCTCCGCCGAGGGATTTGATGTGGATACCGGGGTGGGAGGACTGGACACCGCCTTCATAGCCTCCCGGGGGGAGGGCCCCCTGCATCTCGTGTTCTGCGCCGAGTACGACGCCCTGCCGGGGATCGGCCACGCCTGCGGGCACAACATGATCGCCGCCATGTCGGTCGGGGCGGGAATCGGTCTCGGTGCCCTGGCCGACGACCTCGGTGTCAGGGTGTCGGTCTACGGGACCCCGGCGGAGGAGATCGGCGACGCCGGGGGCAAGATCCGGATGCTCGAGGCCGGACTCTTCGAAGGGGTCCACGCGGCGATGATGCTGCACCCCGGACCGGTCGATGCCGGAAATGTCCCCTGGAATGCGGCCTCGATGTTCGACGTGCACTACCACGGCAAGGAGGCCCACGCCGCGGCCGCCCCCGATCTGGGTGTCAACGCCGCCGACGCCCTGACCGTGGCCCAGACCGCGATCGGGTTGCTCCGTCAGCATCTCGATCCCGACGCCCTGGTCCACGGGATCGTCACCCACGGGGGTGAGGCACCCAACATCGTCCCGGCCCACACCACCGCCCGGTTCATCGTCCGGGCTCCCGACATGGCCCGCATGGATCGGGCCAAGGAGAGGGTGCTCGACTGCTTCCGGGCCGGGGCCACGGCCACCGGAGCCACCCTGGAGATCCAGGGCGGGGCCAGCCCCTACGCCGAGGTGCGCAACGACCCGGTGCTGATGAAGCTGTACGAGGAGGAGGCCGTCGCCGTGGGCAGAGACCTGGCCCCCTCCTCCGGGTTCGGCTCGGGGGGCCGGGGCGCCGCCTCCACCGACATGGGAAACGTCTCCCAGGTCATTCCCTCGATACACCCCCTGATCGGCATCGACTCGTCCCCCGCCGTGCCCCACCAGCCGGAGTTCGCCGCCCACGCCGCCGGAGCGGTCGCCGACCGGGCCGTGGTCGAGGGGGCGGCGGCCCTGGCCCGGGCCGCGGTCCGCATGGCCTCCGACGAAGCGGTTCGAACCAGACTGCTGGGCCGGGAGGGCTGACCGACGGGCGATCTGCGGAGGATGGGGCAGGCGGTACAGTTGCGAGCCGTCGTCCCTCCCCGGCCTCAGGTGCCGCAACCCGCGGTCGACCCGGAGCGATAGAACAGTCTCCACAGACCGGCACGTCCGAGGTGCCGGCTCCACCATTCCCAGCGTCTTCGGAGCAAGGTTGAGAAACAGGATTCTCCGCTTTCTGGCCTACGGGGTTCTCGGCCTTCTGACCGGGCTCATCGTGGCCCTGCTCGAGTTCACCGCGGTCACCCTCCTGCTGGACCGCGTCCTCGAAGCCCCTCTCTGGCAGAAGGCCCTGGCCCCCGGACTGGGCCTGGCCGCGGCGGCGGTGATTCTCAAGGTGATCGGCCGGGGACTCGATCCGGCCACATCGGAGGAGTACATCGCGGCCTATCACGACCGTCGACCGCGGGTGAGGCTGAGTCATCTGCCCCCACGGTTCATGGCCGGAGCCGCCACCATCGGCATGGGCGGGGCCATGGGCCTCGAAGGTCCCTCGATCTACACGGGTGCCACCATCGGGGCCTCGATGCAGCACCGACTCAAGTGGCTCTTCCGGGACAAGGACGATCGCAGTCTGCTGGTGGCCGGGGCGGCAGCGGGAGTGGCCGCCATCTTCAAGACCCCGGCGACGGGGGTTCTCTTCGCCCTGGAGTCCCCCTACAAGGGTGACATGGCCCGTCGGGCTCTGTTGCCGGCCCTGGTGGCCGCCGCGGTCAGCTACGTCACCTTCGTCGGCTTCTTCGGAACCAAGCCCATCTTCGACGCCAAGGAGATCCTCCAGGGTCTGACCGAGGGCGAGGTCCTGCGTTTCGACAGCCGCGACCTGTGGGGAGCGGCCATAGTCGGGCTGATGGCCGGACTGGGTTCGGTCTTCTTCTCCCGAATGGTGAGGATCGCCAAGAAGATCAGCCACGACCTACCGGCCTGGCAGAGGGTCCTGGGCGGGGGCGCCCTCATGGCCGGCATCGTCGTACTCGTCGACCAGGTGTATGAGCTGCCGCTCGCCCTGGGACCGGCCGGAGGCGGCTCGGTACTCGAGTGGGTGCTCGAACCGGGCCACTCCATGGGCCTGCTGGTGCTGCTGCTCGGACTGAGGATGCTGGCCACCTCGACCACCCTGGGAGCGGGAGGCGTCGGCGGTCTGTTCATCCCCCTGACGGTCTTCGGTCTGATCACCGGGCGAATAGCGGGGGAACTGGTCGGCAACCCCGA